>JAKDLE010000309.1 GCA_030453005.1 Pseudonocardia sp.
GGGGCCGGGGGGGGGGGGGCCCCGCCCGGGGGCGGCGGGGAGGTGGGGACGGGCGGTCCGCACGACTGGGGTACCGACGCCCAGATGCTGGGGGCCGCTGCACTGGCCGTCGCCACGGGGCTGCTGGTGTCGCTGCGGGCCGCGCCGCACGGTCCGGGGTCCGTCGAACGCCGCCGCGCGGGGATCCTGCTCGCGGCGTGCGCAGCGGTGCTCGCCGCCACCGGAGGCATGCTGCTCCTGCTGTTGCGGGGGTCGGGTCCGCTGCTCGGCTCCGCGTGGAACCTGGCCGTCGTCGCCCGACTCGCCGTCCTCGTGGTCGCGGTGGCCATAGCCTGGGCGCGGTGGCGGCGACGGGTTGCGACGGGGGTGGCGCTGGTCGGGGTTCTCGCGGTCACGGTGCTCGGGGTGGTGGCCGGCCGCTGGGTGCCGACCCGGTTCCTCGAGCGGGAGGACGCCCCGGTGGAGGCGCTCATCGGCTACGAGCTGCCCGACCCGGTGTCGATCGGCGCGCTCGCGTTGGACTGGCGGTTCAACGTCCTGTTCGGCACCGCCGCGCTGCTCATGGCGGTGGCCTACCTACTCGGGGTTCGCAGGCTGACCGGCCGCGGTGATGCCTGGGCGCCGGGCCGGACCACGGCCTGGCTGCTCGGTTGCGTGCTCCTGCTGGCGATGACCTCATCGGGTGTGGGGCGGTACTCACCCGCGGTGTTCAGCGTGCACATGATCAGCCACATGACGCTGAACATGCTGGTGCCGGTGCTGTTGGCGATGGGCGGTCCGGTGACGCTGGCGCTACGCGCGCTGCGCCCGGCCGGCCGGGACAACCCGCCGGGGGTACGCGAGTGGATCGTCGAGGCGATGTCCTCGCGCGTGCTCGCCCGGCTCACCCACCCGCTGCCGGTGCTCGCGCTGTTCGCAGGCTCGAACTTCGCCTTCTACCTGACCGGGCTGTTCGAGCTGGCGCTGCGCTACCACTGGGGCCACCAGCTGATGAACCTGCACTTCCTGCTGGTCGGATACCTCTTCTTCTGGCCGATCGTCGGGGTCGACCCGGCCCCGTCGCGGCTCCCGCACGTCGGGCGCCTCGCGGTGCTGCTCGCCGCGATGCCGTTCCACGCCTTCTTCGGGGTGACACTGATGAGCACCGCCACCCTGCTCGGCGGGGGGTTCTACCGCTTGCTGGACCTGCCGTGGATGGCGGACCTGCTGGCTGACCAGCGCGTCGGAGGCGGTATCGCGTGGGCGACGGGGGAGCTGCCGATGCTGCTCGTCGTGCTGGTGCTGCTCGTCGGCTGGTCCCGCGACGACGCCCGGGAGGCGGCCCGCCACGACCGGCGCGCCGACGCCGACGGCGAGGCCGACCTGGCCGCGTACAACGCCATGCTCGCCCGGCTGTCGGGCGCGGAGGGCGGCTAGTGTCCGGCGTGTCGCAGCCGCAGGCTGTTGGACACCACCAGCAGAGACGACAGCGCCATCGCCGCCCCGGCGATCAGCGGGTTGAGCAGGCCGGCCGCGGCCAGCGGCACGGCGGCGAGATTATAGCCGAACGCCCAGACCAAATTGCCGCGCACCGTGGTGACGGTCGACCGCGCCAGCCGCACCGCGACCGGCAGCACCGTGAGGTCGTCGCGGACCAGCACGAGGTCGGCGGCCTCCAGCGCCACGTCCGTGCCGGACCCGACGGCGATCCCCAGGTCGGCCGTGCACAGAGCGGCCGCGTCGTTGACGCCGTCCCCGACCATCGCGACGGTCCGGCCCTCCTCCCGCAGCCGCCGTACGAGCGCCACCTTGCCCTCGGGCAGCGCGCCGGAGTGCACCTCCTCGATTCCGACGGCGGTGGCCACGGCCCCGGCCGCGGCCGCTCCGTCCCCGGTGAGGAGAACGACCGACAGGCCCATGGCTCGCAGCTGCCCGACCGCGTCGGCGGCGGAGCCGCGGACCGGATCGGTCAGCGCCAGCGCCCCGGCCGCCCGCCCGTCGATCCCGACCGCGACGACGGTGGCGCCCACGGTCTCCCAGCTGACGAGGTCGTCGGCGAGCACCGCGAGGTCGTCGAACAGGGCGGGCCGCCCGACGAGCACCTCGCGCCCACCGACGGTCCCGCGTGCACCGAGCCCGGCCAGCGCCCGGAACCCGGCGGCCGGCTCGACGGACCCACCGGCCGCCTCGACGATCGCCGCGGCGATCGGATGTTCGGAACCGCACTCGACCGCCGCGGCGATGGAGAGCACGGTCTCGGCGTCCGGCCCGCCTGGCACGGTGGCCACCCCGGTCACGCGCATCGCGGCGGTGGTGAGCGTCCCGGTCTTGTCCAGGACCACCGTGTCCACCCCGCGCACGGCCTCCAGCGCGCGGAATCCGGTGACGAACACACCCAGCTCGGCCCCGCGGCCGGTCGCGACCATCAACGCGGTGGGGGTGGCCAGGCCGAGCGCGCAGGGGCAGGCGATGACCAGCACCGCAACGGCGCGCACCACGGCGTCCCCCGTGGTGGTCCCGGCGAGGAGCCACCCGACCAGGGTGGCGGCGGCGAGGACCAGCACGGCCGGAACGAACACCGCGGAGATGCGGTCGGCCAGCCGCTGGACCGAGGACTTCTCCACCTGGGCCTGTTCCACGGCCCGCAACATCCGGGAGAGCCGGGTGTCGTCGCCGACCTGGTCGGCGCGGACGGTGATCGTGCCGCCGACGGCGATGGTGCCGCCGGTGACGGTGTCGCCCGGCGCGGCCTCGACCGGCCCGGGCTCGCCGCTCATCGCGCTGGAGTCGACCGCGGCCGCACCGTCGACGACGGTGCCGTCGGCGGCGATCCGCTCCCCGGGCCGCACGACGAACCGGTCGCCCGCCCGCAGGTGGAGTAGCGGCACCCGCTGCTCGACGGGACCGGCACCGGGCCGCTCGTGCAGGATCGACACCTCGGCGACCCGCAGCCGCCCGAGCGCGCGCACCGCGCCGCCCGCGGCCCGCCGGGCCCTGGCCTCGAAGTAGCGCCCAGCCAGCTGGAAGGTCGTGATCCCGGCGCCGACCTCCAGGTACAGCGGACCGCTCGGATGCAGCACCGCGTCCCATCCCGACGCGTAGTCGGGCACCCCGCCCGCGGTGACCATCGACCACAGCGACCACCCGGACGCGGTGAGGATGCCGAGTGACACGAGCGTGTCCATCGTGGTGGTCCGGTGGCGCAGCCCGGCCAGTGCGGCCCGGTGGAACGGCCAGGCCGACCACACGACGACCGGCAGCGCGAGGACCACGAGCACGGCCTGCCATCCCGAGAACCGCAGCCACGGCACCAGCGACAGCGCGATCGACAGGTCCGCGACCGGCACGAACAGCAGCACGGCGACGATCAGCCGCTGCCGTAGGTCGTCCACCGGACCGTGGTCGGCCTGCTCGTCGGGGGACTCGTCGGACGCCGGGCGGGCGGCGAACCCGGCCCGCTCGACGGTCGCCACCAGCGCCGAGACGGGGGTGCCGGCGGGGTGGCTGACCGTGGCGCGAGCGGTGGCCAGATTGACCGTGGCCAGCACCCCGTCGAGCTTCCGGAGTTTGCGCTCGACCCTGCCCACGCACGCGCCGCAGGTCATCCCGTCCACGGCCAGCTCGACGGTCCGCAGTACATCCTGTCCCAGCTCGTCCTGTTCCGGCCTGTCCCGCCGGGTCCCGGTACTCACGCCCGAGTGGTCGCCGGGTGGGACGGACGGGTTCCCGGCGCGCCCCGTGGCGATCGAGCACGCGGCCGCGGTGGCGGTGGCCGTCGCGGGCCTGCTCGATCCTCTGCCGGCCGGCGCGGCGCGCCTGGTCGAGGAGATCGCCGTACCCCCACCCCGTGACGGTATAGATCTCCGCGACTACACGTGGTTACCTTCTCCCTGTTCACGTAGGCCACGAACGGACGACAGGGAGCCGACATGGGGCCGCTCATCGACTGGTTGGACGTCCCCCTCGGGCTCGCCTGCCTGCTCGTCGGCGCGGGCTACCTCGCGATGCTCGTCGGTCGCCGCGCCCCCGTGCCGTCTGCCGCCGCGCACGCGGTGATGGGATTCGGGATGGCGGCGATGTTCCTGCCCACGTTCGATCCCGTTCCACACGCGGTGTGGATCGCGGTCTTCGTCGTGGCGGGGGCCTGGTTCGGTGCCGAGGTGCTACGGGCCGGCCGCCTGGCGGGTACGCCAGGGTCGCACGTCGTCGGGGCAGCCGCGATGCTGTTCATGCTCCTCGGGGGCCATGAGCACGCCGCGATTCCCGTGGGTCCGGTCGATCCCGAGCACGCGCACCACGCCGCGTCGGATGGTTCCGGGGGCCTGCTGGTCACGGTCCTCGCCCTGGCGTTCGCGGCCTGGTACGTCACGGTCCTCGTCCGGCTCCCCGCCCACCGTCGCGTCGGCGCGCCGGCTGTCGAGGGCGGCGCCCCGGTCCTGGTCGCCACCCGCATCGACGCGCACGTCGTGATGAGTGTCGCAATGAGTGTCGCGATGCTGGTCATGCTGCTCGGGATGGCGTAGCCCTCGGGCGGGAGCGCGGCCTGCTACCTCGCCGGCGCGCAGGTCGCGCGGTAGCAGTGCGCGCGGGGGTACGGCCAGGCCGCAGACCGATCATGGGCTGGGTACCGGGTCATCGACCTGTGGTTGAACCTTCGTGCTGCTCGTCGTCAGCGCTGGTCCATCCCGATCCGTGGGACCGGAACCGGCGGCCCGAGGAGGTGTGATCCTGCCGGGAGCGGTGCTCAGCCCCCGCCCGCCCGGCGGGCCCGCGTCGGAGCCGGGCCATCGAGCGCGGCGACCAGGTCCCTGCGCGCGCGGGCGACTCGGGAGCGGATCGTG
>JAKDLE010000310.1 GCA_030453005.1 Pseudonocardia sp.
TGGGGGGGGGCAGGGGGGGGGGACCGGAGCGGTTGGTGGACGGGACGGGCGTGCGGCGGTTGCGACGGGGACGGGGGCCGGGGTCGAACGCCGACGGCGGGCTCATCGGGCCGTCGGTGCCCGCGACCAGGTCCGAGAGCGACCCTGGACGGCCGGAGCCGTTGACGGCGGCGCGCGGCGGCGGCACGTCGAAAGCCGACGGGCTCGGGGCGGCGTCGACGCGGGCCGGGCCCGGTCGCTCGCCCTCGACGGTGGGTACGAGGTGTGCGGGCACGGTGACCGAGGCGGTGAGGCCGGAGCCCGGCCCGTCCGCGGAGGACGTGTCCAGCTGCACCCCGATGCCGTGCCGGGTGCCCAGGCGGCCGACCACGAACAGGCCCATCCGGCGGGACGCGGAGACGTCGACGGCGGAGGGGCCGCCGAGACGCCGGTTGGCGTCGGCCAGCTCGTAGTCGATCATGCCGACGCCCCGGTCGGCGATCTCCACGAGGATGGCGCCCTCAGCGGTGCGGGCGGTGCTCATGACCACCTGCGAGTCCGGCGGGGAGAAGTTGGTGGCGTTGTCGAGCAGCTCGGCCAGTAGGTGGACGAGGTCGCTCGCGGCGCGCCCGACGATCGTGGTGGTGGGCGGGGACTGCACGACGATGCGCTGGTACTGCTCGATCTCCGAGACCGCCGCGCGGAGCACGTCGACCATCGGGACCGGCGCGATGTTGCGCTTGGCGAGGTCGGTGCCCGCGAGGACCAGCAGGTTCTCGGAGTTGCGCCGCATGCGGGTGGCGAGGTGGTCGAGCTGGAACAGGTTCGACAGCTGGTCGGGGTCCTGCTCGTTGCTCTCCAGCTGCTCGATGAGCTGCAGTTGGCGTTCGACCAGCGCCTGGCTGCGACGCGAGAGGTTGACGAACATGCTGCTGACGTTGGTCTGCAGCGCCGCCTGGTCGGCCGCGAGGCGGATCGCCTGCCCGTGCACCGCGTCGAAGGCGCGTGCCACCTGGCCCACCTCGTCGCGGCTGTCGAGCGGGACGGGGTCGACCGTGATGTCGGGTGACTCGCCCGCCCGCATGCTCTCGACGGCCTGCGGAAGGCGTCGCTCGGCGACGTCGAGTGCGGAGGTGCGCAGCACCCGCAGCGAGCGGATCAGTGCCCGCGCGACCAGCACCGCGATCGTGATGCCGATGAGCAGACCGAGCATCAGGATCACCGAGTTGATGCCGGCCAGGTTGCTGGCCGTCTCCTCGGCGGCGGCGCTCAACGCCGCGACCTCGTCGCGGATCAGGCCGCCGACGTCCTGTACCGCGGTGAGCGCCGCGCTGTAGGCGGCGTCCCATTCGGCCGGGTCGACGACGACCGGGCGGTCGGTGGGCGTGGCGAGGATCTGGTTCTTGACCCGCGTGAGCTCGCCGATGGCCCCGCTGCCCCCGAAGGTGCCGAAGCGGGTGAGCTGCTCGGGGGTGAGCGCGATCTCGTAGTTGGTGATCTCCGACGCCAACCGGTTGTCAGCGGCCACGCTCGCGGCCACGTCGTCGGGTTGCAGCTGGCCCGCGCGGATCGCCACGCCGAGCACCGTGTGCTGGATGGCGAGCTGCTCGCGGGCGCTGGTGGCGGCGGTCAGGGCGTCGGCGAGGCCCGCGACGTCGGGCGTGCGCAGCTGACGGAGCAGAGCGCGGTCGAGGCCGTCGACCCGGGAGATCGTCTCGGTGTAGCGCTCGACCACGGCGTCGGCGTTCGTGCCGCCGGTGCTGACGTCGGCGCGCAGCGGTGCGAGCTCGGAGAGCGCCTGCTCGGCCTGGGCCACGGCGGCGCTCGTGGTGTCGTCGAGCTCGGTGCTCGCGCGCAGGGCCGCGAGGGCCGACTGCGCGGCGTCGTCGGTCTGTCCGATGCTGACGTCGAGGACGCCGCGGTCGCCGGTGCGTCCGGTCGCGACGTAGAGCGCGGCCTCGTCGCGTTCCTGGCGCAGGGCGTCGGCCGCCGCCGCCACCTGTCCGCGGATCTCCAGGAGCCGGTTGCTGGAACCCAGCGCGGCGGCCGACTCGGCCTGGTCGGCGATGCGCAGGACGCCCAGCCCGAGGGCCAGCAGCGCGGGCACGAGGCCGATCGCGACGAGCTTCCACGCGAGGGTCCAGTTGCGAGGGTTCAGCCGCTCCGACCACGAGGGCCTGAGTTCGGTGGTGGTCACGTCAACGTCCCCCTGAGGATTGCCGGCGACGATCCGACGAACTCTGGCACGCCGACGGTCTCGCGCGCGAGACTGCGGGAGCCGAGACGCGCTCCAGCGGCGGTGGATGGCCACCGACGCGCAGAGACGGGGCCGGGGAGCGCCGGTGTCGGCATCGAGTCGGGCATGAGCGCCTTCTGTCGTGGGCGGTCCGGCCGGGTGTTCCGGTCCGCGTCCTTGCCATGGGCCGCGTTCTGTGCCGCCGGCCACCTCGACACGCGCCCGCTGGGGAGAGCCCGTACCCGTGATGAGCCGGTATGATCGTGGCGGGACTCCTGCGTTCTCGCCGACGTAGCGCAGGAAGCATAGCCCAAGCTCGGCGTCGCCCCCTCGCTGTGGCCGCCGCCCGAAGAGAATCGGGCGCCGCTCACCGAGACGTCGATCACACACTGCTCGCTCGGAGGCCTACCCGCGTGACCGACGGACCGCTCATCGTCCAGTCCGACAAGACACTCCTGCTCGAGGTGGACCACGCCGACGCCCAGTCGGCCCGGGTCGCCATCGCGCCGTTCGCCGAGCTGGAGCGCGCCCCGGAGCACGTCCACACCTACCGGGTCACGCCGCTGGCGCTGTGGAACGCGCGCGCCGCCGGGCACGACGCGGAGCAGGTCGTCGACGCGCTGGTGCGGTACTCCCGGTACGCGGTGCCGCAGCCGCTGCTCGTCGACGTCGTCGACACCATGGGCCGCTACGGCCGGTTGCAGCTCGTCGCGTCGCCCGTCCACGGGTTGGCGCTGGTGGCGCTGGACCGCGCGGTGCTCGAGGAGGTCCTCCGGCAGAAGAAGATCGCCCCGTTGCTCGGTGCGCGCGTCGACGACGACACCGTGATCGTGCACCCCTCCGAGCGCGGCCACCTCAAGCAGGCGCTGCTCAAGATCGGTTGGCCCGCGGAGGACCTGGCCGGGTACGTCGACGGCGAGGCGCACCCCATCGCGCTGGCCGAGGACGGGTGGTCGCTGCGCGACTACCAGCGCCAGGCCGTCGACGGGTTCTGGGCGGGCGGCTCCGGCGTCGTCGTGCTGCCCTGCGGCGCGGGCAAGACGCTGGTCGGCGCGGCGGCGATGGCGCAGGCGCAGGCCACCACGCTGATCCTCGTGACCAACACCGTCGCGGGTCGGCAGTGGAAGCGCGAGCTCATCGCGCGCACCTCGCTGACCGAGGAGGAGATCGGCGAGTACTCGGGGGAACGCAAGGAGATCCGCCCGGTCACGATCGCCACCTACCAGGTCGTCACCCGCAAGACCAAGGGTGAGTACCGGCACCTGGAGCTGTTCGACTCCCGCGACTGGGGCCTGGTCATCTACGACGAGGTGCACCTGCTTCCCGCGCCGGTCTTCCGGATGACGGCCGACCTGCAGTCGCGTCGCCGCCTGGGGCTCACCGCCACGCTGGTGCGGGAGGACGGCCGCGAGGGCGACGTCTTCTCCCTGATCGGCCCGAAGCGCTACGACGCGCCATGGCGCGACATCGAGCAGCAGGGCTGGATCGCGCCCGCCGACTGCGTCGAGGTGCGGGTCACGCTCACCGACGGCGAGCGCATGTCCTACGCCGTGGCCGAGGCGGAGGAGCGCTACCGGATGGCGGCCACGGCCCACACCAAGCTCGCCGTCGTGCGCTCGATACTGGCCCGGCATCCCGGCGAGCCCACGCTGGTCATCGGCGCCTACCTCGACCAGCTCGACGAGCTCGGCGAGACGCTCGACGCACCGGTCATCCAGGGCTCCACGCGCAACAAGGAACGTGAGGTGCTGTTCGAGAGGTTCCGGCGCGGCGAGATCCCGGTGCTGGTCGTCAGCAAGGTGGCGAACTTCTCGATCGACCTGCCCGAGGCGAGCGTGGCGATCCAGGTGTCGGGCACCTTCGGTTCGCGGCAGGAGGAGGCGCAGCGGCTCGGCAGGCTGCTGCGGCCCAAGGGCGACGGACGGCAGGCGCACTTCTACTCGGTGGTCTCGCGCGACACCCTCGACACCGACTACGCCGCCCACCGGCAGCGGTTCCTCGCCGAGCAGGGGTACGCCTACCGCATCGTCGACGCCGACGACCTGCTCGGTCCGGCGTTGGGCGGCGTGGAGGACGACCCGGTGGAGGGTGGCCCGGTGGAGGACGGGCCCGTCGGCTAGTTCGTCGCGGTGGGTCGGGGAGCCCGCCGAACCCCCACCCGGACGGGTACATGAGGGTGCGCCCCGTGAGGTCAGGGCCCACACTCTGTACGCAACACGTGTCAGGGGGTGAAGCGATTGCCCGGATGGGTCGTCATGGGTCTCGCGCTCTGGTGCGTGGCCGCCGTCGTCGTCGCTCTCCTCGTGGGCCGGATGATCCGTCTGCGGGACCAGCGGACGCCGCGGCCGGACCGGCCGGTCACGGGCATCCCCACCCAGCGCTGCAGCTCCGACCCGATCCGCGACGACCCGGTCCGCGACCGGGATCCCCCCGAGGTCCGCGGCCGATAGCCCCGGCATCCGGGTGTGTTGTGCCGCCGACTTCTGTGCGATCGTCCGCGCATGTCGTCCAGTGATCGCGCCGAGGAGCGGGCCCGCGAGCAGGAGCACGCCCTCAACGCCCTGCTCGCCGAGCGCGACGGCCTGCTGTCCGTGTTGG
>JAKDLE010000311.1 GCA_030453005.1 Pseudonocardia sp.
CAGCCCAGCGACGACGACGTGAACGTCGACGGCGAGCTGGAGGAGTCGTTCAACGACAACAGCGACAACAGCCGCGAGACCGAGACCGAGACCACCGTCACCAACACCAACGACGACGGTATCCAGACCGCCCTCTGATCCGCGGTACCGCGTCTGATCCAGCCGAAGCCGGCTCCACCCCCGGGCACACCGGGAGTGGGGCCGGCTTCGCCGTATGGTGGCCCCGATGCCAGGGAGGGATGCGTCGGTGGCGGTACCCGCAGCGATGGAACTGGTCGATCTCGCACTGAGGGCGACGATCGCCTACGAGCGCCCGGACCTCGGGGCTCGACTGCAGCACACCCGCAGCCGCCTGGAGGACCCGAACGTGCGGGTGCTCGTGGTCGGGGAGTTCAAGCAGGGCAAGAGCCAGCTGGTCAATGCGCTGATCAACGCGCCGGTCTGCCCGGTGGACGACGACCTGGCCACGGCGGTCCCCACGGCCGTGAAGTACGCGGAGTCGCCCGCGGTGACGCTGATCTGGGAGGCGGCTCCCGGCGAGCAGCGCCCGCCGCGGCGCACCGACGTGCCGATCGAACAGCTCGCCCGGTACGTGTCCGAGGCGGGCAACCCCGGCAACCGGCAGGGCCTGTCCCGCGCCGAGGTCGGGCTGCCGCGCAACCTCCTCAAAGACGGTCTGGTGCTCGTCGACACCCCGGGCGTCGGCGGGCTCGGCTCGGCGCACGGCGCGGCCACGATGGCGACGTTGCCCACCGCCGACGCGGTACTGCTCGTGTCGGACGCCTCGCAGGAGTACACGGCGCCGGAGCTGGAGTTCCTCTCCGTCGCGATGCGGCTGTGCCCCAACGTCGCCGGAGTGATCACCAAGACCGACCTGTACCCCCAGTGGCGGCGCATCACCGACCTCGACCGCGGGCACCGGGCCGCCGCGGGCATCCGCGCGGAGCTGTGGGGGGGGGCGTGGGGGCGGCGGCGGGCGGCCGTGCGCAGCGACGACGCCGAGCTCAACGCGGAGTCCGGGTTCGCCGCACTGGTCACCTACCTGCGCACCGAGGTGCTGGCCCGCGCCGACGAGCTGGACCGGCGCTCCACGAGCCAGGACGTGCTCGCGGTGGCCGACCGGATGGCCGCGGGTATGCGCGCGGAGCTGGCCGCGCAGCAGAACCCGGAGTACGCCGGTGCGCTCGTCGCCGACCTGGAGCAGGCCCGCGGCCGCGCCGCCGCGCTCAAGGACCGCTCTGCGCGGTGGCAGCACACGCTCAACGACGGGGTGCAGGACCTCACCGCTGACATCGACTACGACCTGCGCGACCGCCTGCGTGCCATCGGCCGCGAGGCCGAGCAGCTCCTCGACGACGGCGACCCGCGCGACATCTGGGACCAGTTCAGCGAGTGGCTGGAGCAGCAGGTGGCCTCGGCGACGTCTGCGAACTTCGTGTGGGCCGGGCAGCGCGCGGAGTGGCTGGCGGGGCAGGTCGCCGAGCACTTCGCGGCCGACGGAAACGCTCTGCTGCCCGCGCTGCGCACCGCTCGGTGCAGTGACGGCGGGCACGTGCAGCGCCTGGAGAAGCCCGAGGACGAACGCATGGGCTTCGGGCAGAAGCTCTACGTCGGTGCCCGCGGGGGCTACGGCGGCATGCTGATGATCGGGCTGGCCACAACGCTCGCCGGGATGGCGCTGCTCAACCCCCTCTCGATCGGCGCCGGGCTGCTGTTCGGCGGCAAGACCGTCCGCGAGGAGCAGCAGCGGCAGAAGGAACGCCGCAAGGCCGAGGCGAAGACGGCCGTCCGCAAGCACATCGACGAGATCACCTTCCAGGTCGGGAAGGACTCCCGCGACATGCTCCGCGCGCTGCAGCGACGGCTGCGGGACCACTTCACCGCGTTGGCGGACGAGCTGCAGACCTCGATCGACTCGTCGGTCAAGGCGGCGCAGAAGGCGGTGAGCACCGACGGCACCGTGCGGGGCAGGCGGATCAAGGACCTGGAGGCCGAGCTCGCGCGCATCACGGCGTTGGAGGACCGGGCGCGGGCGTTGGTGGCGCCGAAGCGGAAGGTGCTCGCGTGACGACACCGTCGCCGTCGTTGGGCGTCGCCGTCCGCGGCGTGCTGCGCCAGGGCCTCGACGCCTACCGCGACAGCCCGCAGGCGACGAACTGGCTGCGCCAGCACCTGGCCCGCTTCGAGGAGCCGCTGCGGGTCGCCGTGGCGGGCAAGGTGAAGGCGGGCAAGTCGACGCTGCTCAACGCGCTGGTCGGCGAGGAGATCGCGGCCACCGACGCAGGCGAGTGCACCCGCGTCGTCACCTGGTACCAGGACGGGCCGAGCCCGAAGGTGCTGATGTTCCCGCGCGAGGGCCCGCCGCGTCCGTTGACGGTGACCCGCCGCGACGGTGCGCTGAGCATCGACCTCGGCGGCACGCCCGCCGAGCGGGTCGACCGGCTCGTCGTCGACTGGCCGTCGCAGAACCTGCGCACCACCGCCCTGATCGACACGCCGGGCATCGCGTCCCTGTCGGCGGACGCGTCCTCGCGGGCGAGCGCGTTCCTCGTGCCCTCCGACGCCCCGGCTCCGGCCGACGCGGTGCTCTACCTGATGCGTCACCTGCACGCGTCCGACGTCCGGTTCCTGGAGTCCTTCCACGACCAGGGCGTGTCCCGGGCGGCGCCGGTCAACACGGTCGCGATCCTGTCGCGCGCCGACGAGATCGGCGTCGGCAGGCTCGACGCGATGGCCTCGGCCCGCCAGATCGCGGGCCGCTACCGCCGCGACGACAAGCTGCGTTCGCTGTGCCAGACCGTCGTCGCGGTGGCGGGGCTGCTCGCGCAGAGCGGACGGACCATGCGGCAGGCGGAGTTCACCGCGTTGGCCTCGCTGGCGAAGGCCGAGGCGAGCGAGACCGAACCGCTGCTGCTCTCCGCGGACCGGTTCGTGCGGTCCACCACCACCGCGCCGCTCGACGCCGAGGTGCGGGCGGCGCTGTTGGACCGCTTCGGGCTGTTCGGGGTGCGCCTGGGCATCACGTTGATCCGCCGCGGCACCGACGACCCCGGTGCGCTGTCGGCCGAGCTGGTCAAGCGCAGCGGCCTCGACGAGTTGCGCGGTGTGCTCACCTCGCAGTTCACCGAGCGTCGCGACCTGCTCAAGTCGCGCTCCGCTCTGCTGGCGCTGGAGCTGGTGCTGCACCGCGAGCCGATCCCAGCGTCGCTCCCGCTGGCCCGCGAGGTGGAGCGGATCACCGCCGGGGCGCACGAGTTCACCGAGCTGCGACTGCTCACGGCGTTGCGCACGCGGGTCGTCACGCTGCCCAAGGACATCCGGTCCGACGCCGAACGGCTGCTCGGCGGCGACGGCGGCACGCCCGCGGTACGGCTCGGGCTCGACCCCGCAGCGGACCCGGCGCAGCTGCGGGAGGCGGCGCTCGCGGCACTGGCCGGTTGGCAGCGCCGCGCGGAGAGCCCGCTGTCCGACCGCGGCCAGGTCAGCACGGCCCGCACGCTCGTCCGCACCTGCGAGGGTCTGTTGGCGAACCTGCCCCGATAGGAGCGCTGCCCCCGCCGGAAGCCCATGGTCGTCGTCATGGAACCGGGAACGTGCCCAGACGCGCTGCTGGTTCCGAACCGGTGATCATGAGCGCCGAGGGGTGATCCGCAGCCTTAGGACGAGCCGACGATGCTGCGCAGGTGGGCGAACAGCTCGCCGCGGCTGCCCGAGCCCAGGCGCTGACGCATCCGCGCCACGTGGTGCTCCACGGTCTTGGCCGAGATGAACAGCCGCTCGCCGATCTGTTTGTAGGTGAGGCCGTCCAGCACGAGGGCGGCCACCTCACGTTCGCGGTCGCTGAGCACCTCGGTGTCGTGCGGGGCCCTGGGGCCCTCCTCGGTGACGGGCGTCGCCTGCACCGGGTCCGGGTCGGGGGGCGACAGACGTTCGGCGTTCTGCAGGGTGCGTGCGGTGGCGAGCAGCGCGCCCATGGCCCGCTTGTCACGCGTGCGGATCGCGGCCTGACCCGCCAGGCGGCCGCCGTCCCAGGACAGCCCGACGGCGTGCAGACCCCGCGCGGCCGCCTCCACCGCGGCCGGGTCGACCTGCCCGGAGAGCACGAGCAGCCACTGCCGGGCGCCGACGGCCATGGCCGCGGCGTAGCGGCTGGTGGAGGCGCCCGCCTCCAGCGCGGCGACGTCGGCCGCGGCGGCGTCGGGGGTGTCGGCGAACATCGCAGCGTGCACCCCCGCCCAGTGCAGTGGCGCGGCCCCCAGCAGGGGGTTGCCGAGGCGCTGCAGCAGCGCGGCGGCCTCGTCGAGGTGAGGGGCCACCCAGCTCTGCTCCCGCAGCCGGGCCGCGGCCACCCGCAGCTCGCCGAGGGGCTGGAGCACGAACAGGTCCACCGGATGGTGGACGATCGCCTCCCGGGCGCGGGCCCAGCCGACCGTCAGCGCGGCGGGGTCACTCGCCCGGCGGGCCAGTGCGACCTCCAGCGCGGCGGCGAGCAGCTCGTCGCGGGGTTCGAGGGGGGAACCGACGGCCAGCGCCGCCCGGGCCGCACCGAGCGCGCCCCGGTACATCGCGATCCAGCCGAGCAGCAGCCGGTGCCGGACGGCGGCGCCGCAGCCGCCGAGCCCGCTGCGCACCGCGCGTTCCAGCACCGACTGCGCCACCGCCAGCTCCCCGCACTGCACGGCCACGAGCGCGGCGAGGGCGGCGGGGGTGTCGGTGAGCAGCGCGGCGCGGTTCGGCGGTTCGAGCAGGGTGGCGGCGCGCACGAGCTTCGACATCGCGGCTGTGGCGACGCCCGCCACCG
>JAKDLE010000312.1 GCA_030453005.1 Pseudonocardia sp.
GAACACCGAACGGAGCTTGCCGGAGTGAGCATCGAACACCGAACGGAGCTTGCCGACGCGCCCCGCCGTGTGTCCGTCGGCAGGCTGCTGGGCGCCGAGCTGCGGTGGGTGCTGCGGCGCCCGCGCACGCTGGCGATGCTCGGGCTGTTCGCGCTGATCCCGGTGCTGATCTCGATCGGGGTGGCCGTGGCGGGCCGCTCCGGCCGCGGACCCGACCTGATCGGGGCGATCGCAGGCAACGGGCTCGTGCTGCCGGTGGCGGCGATGTCGCTCTCGCTGGTGCTGCTGCTGCCGCTGGCCGTCGCGATGGCCTCGGCCGACGCGATCGCGGGCGAGGCCGCCCACGGCACGCTGCGCGGGCTGCTGCTGTCCCCCGTCGGACGGCTGCGGCTGGTCGGGATGAAGGCGTTCGGGGTGCTGGTCGTCGCCACGCTGGCCACGCTGGTGGTCGCAGTGGTGGGCGTCGTCGCCGGGCTGGTGGTCGTCGGCGGGGCCGAAGGCCAATTGGTCACGCTGTCCGGCACCACGGTCGGGTTGGGTGAGGCGCTCGCCCGCGTCGCGCTGGTGGTGGTGTGGGTGGTCGGTCAGCTCGCGGCGGTGGGCGCGGTCGCGCTGGCGATCTCCTCGGTCACCGAACACCCGCTCGTGGTGCTCGCCTCCGTGCTCGGCGGGCTGATCGTGTTCGGTGTGCTCGCCGCGATCCCCTCGCTGGGGTGGCTGGCGCCCTACCTGCTCACCTCCGGCTGGAGCGCGGGTGCCGACGCGCTGCGCGATCCCCTCCCGCTCGGCGCCATGATCGAGAGCTCGCTGCGCGCGCTGTGCTACGTCGCCGTCGGCGCGGGCCTCACGACCGTGCGGATGCTCAACCGCGACGCCTGACTCCACCGGCGTGGGGCAGGATGGACGGCATGGCTGAACTGCTCGACGACGACGCGATCACCTCCGCCCTCGATTCCCTGCCCGGCTGGGAGCGGGACGGTGACACACTCGTGCGGTCCGCGAAGCTGCCCTCGTTCCTCGCCGCGATCGGGGTGGTGGACCGGGTGGCGGCGATCGCGGAGGAACGCGACCACCACCCCGACATCGACATCCGCTGGCGCACGCTCACGTTCCGCTGCTCCTCGCACTCCGCGGGCGGGATCACCGACCTCGACACCGCGCTCGCCGCGACGATCTCGGAGCAGGTCATGGCCGCGGGCGGCTGAGTCCGGCGGTTCGCCGCGCGCGTCATGGCCCGTGGGCCGAGAATCTGTCCATGAGCACCCTCGACCCCCGTCCCACCGTGGCGAGCAACGCACTCGGGCTCGCCGCGTTCGCCGTCGCCGCGACGGTCGTCGCCGGCGTGGGCAGCCTCGCCGCGGTCTCCGCCGCATCGCGGTACGAGGCCCTGCAGCAACCGACCTGGGCCCCACCGGCGTGGCTGTTCGGTCCGGTGTGGACGTTGCTGTACGCCACGATCGCGGTGGCGGGCTGGCTCGTCTGGCGCCGGGCGGGGTGGAGCGGCGCGCGCACCGCGCTCACCGTGTTCGCCGCGCAGCTCGTGCTTAACGCCCTGTGGACGCCGCTGTTCTTCGGGGCCGGGCTGCTCGGCGTCGCCTTCGTCGAGATCGTGGTGCTGTGGCTGGTGATCGCGGCCACCATCGTGTTGTTCGCCCGCCACAGCCGCGCCGCCGCCGCACTGCTGGTGCCCTACCTGGCCTGGGTCACGTTCGCCTCCGCACTCAACCTCGCCATCTGGATCCTGAACTGAGAGTGCCCGGCACTCTAAGGTCGACCCGTGAGCGTGAACGAGCAGGGGCGCGCGGAGCGCCGGTCGCTGCTCGCCCGCATCGACTCCGCGCCGCCGGTGGACGCCGTCGAGATCGCGGAGAACGAGCTCGTCGACGTCGTCGACGCGCGCGACGTGAGCCTGCTGATCGCGGACTACTCCGGCCGGTGCGTCGTCCGCTTCGACCGCTCCAGCTGGGCCTCCGCAGGCGCCCGCCAGCGCGGCACCGACCTCGCCGAGCCCGTCGCGCTGGCCGGGACGGTGTACGAGCAGGTGCTGCACAGCCAGCGGATCGACGTCCGGGAGATCGACGGCGCCGCCTGGGTGACGGCGCCGGTCACCGTGCGGGGCGACGCCCTCGGCGTGCTGGAGGTGCGGCTGCCCGAGCGCCCCACCGCCGAGACGCTCACCGAGATCACCGAGGTGGCCCACGCGTTCGGCTACGCCGTCGTGGCCAACCGCCGCTCCACGGACCTGTTCGAATGGGGCCAGCGCACGGTGCCGTTCACGCTCGCCGCGGAGATCCAGCGGCGGCTGCTGCCCGCGGCGTTCAGCTGCGACGCGCGCCAGTTCAGCCTCGCGGGGTGGCTGGAGCCCGCGAACGACGTCGGCGGCGACACGTTCGACTACGCGCTCGACCGCGAGACCCTGCACCTGTCGATCACCGACGCCGTCGGCAACGACGTCAAGGCCGCACTGCTCGCGACGGTGCTGGTCGGCAGCCTGCGCAACGGGCGCAGGCGCGGGATGGACCTCGCCGAGCAGGTGCGCACGGCCAACGACGCGCTCGCCGAGCACTCCTCGACCGGCGACTTCGTCACCGGACAGGTAGCCCGGGTGGACCTGCGCGACGGCACGGTGACGATCGTCAACGCCGGGCATCCGTTCCCCATCCTGCTGCGCGAGGGCCGGGTGTCGGAGGTCGAGCTCGACATCGACATCCCGTTCGGTCTGTATCCGGGGCGCGGGTTCCGGCTGCAACGGATCACGCTGGAGCCCCGCGACCGGATCCTGTTCGTCACCGACGGCGTGCTCGACCGCAACAGCGCGCACGTCGACGTCCCCGCCGTGCTCGCCTCCACCACCGGCGGGCACCCGCGCCAGGTGGTGCACGAGCTCAGCGACGCCGTCTCCGCCGCCGCAGGGGGCGAACTGCGCGACGACTCCACGGTGCTGTGCCTGGACTGGCACGGCCCCGCGCCTGCCGCCGGGTAGGGTGTGTTCCGTGCAGCGCCAGTACTGGTTTACCGATCCGGCCCGTGACGGGTCGGCAGGCGAACCGCTGCGCTGACATCCACCCCACGAGCCGGACACCGGCTCGGGCGGGGACTTCTCGGCGAGACGGTCGCCCGGAGCAAGGAACGCCGCCGAGATGCTCACCGCCCCCGCGCTGGACGAACACCGCACCACGCGCATCAGCCCGTTGCTCTCCCCCGCGCTGCTGCGCCACGAGCTCCCCATCGACGACGCGGTCGCCGCCACCGTCACGCGCTCGCGCGCCGACGTGGTCGACATCCTCGACGGGCGCGACGACCGGTTGCTCGTCGTCGTCGGCCCGTGCTCGGTCCACGACCCGGCCGCGGCGCTCGACTACGCCCACCGCCTCGCGGCCCGGGCGTCGCGGGTGTCCGGCGAGCTGCGGGTCGTGATGCGCACCTACTTCGAGAAGCCGCGGTCGACCGTCGGCTGGAAGGGCCTGATCAACGACCCGGCCCTGGACGGCACGTTCGACGTCAACACCGGGCTGCGCGCGGCCCGGCGGCTGCTGCTGGAGGTGAACGCCCTCGGCCTTCCGGTGGGCTGCGAGTTCCTTGACCCGATCACGCCGCAGTACCTCGCCGACGTCGTCACCTGGGGTTCCATCGGCGCCCGGACGGCCGCGAGCCAGGTGCACCGCCAGCTGTGCAGCGGCCTGTCGATGCCCGTCGGCATCAAGAACTCGACCGAAGGCGACGTGCAGGTCGCCGTCGACGGGGTGCGCGCGGCGGCCGCGAGCCACGTGTTCATGGGCATCAACCCCGACGGCCTGGCCGCGCTGATCACCACGGCGGGCAACCCGGACTGCCACGTGATCCTGCGGGGTGGGTCGGCCGGTCCCAACCACGGCGCCGCGTCGGTGGCGGGCGCACTGGGCCGGATGCGTGACGGCGGGCTGCCGGAACGCGTGATCGTCGACGCGAGCCACGGCAACAGCGGCAAGGACCACGTGCGGCAGGCCGGGGTCGCCCGGGAGGTCGCGGCACGCATCGCCGCCGGAGAGCGCGGCGTCGCCGGGCTGATGCTGGAGTCGTTCCTCGTCGCCGGGCGCCAGGAGCTCGGCACGGGCATGACGTACGGGCAGAGCGTCACCGACGCCTGCATGGGCTGGGACACCACCGCCGACGTGCTCGACGAGCTCGCCGCCGCCGTGGCGGCCCGACGCAGTGATCAACGTTGCGGAACCTGCAGCAGGCCCTGACGCGCTGCCCGTTCCCGGGTGACGATCACCGGCGGCGGCCGGGTCAGGGGGTGCGGAGGCAGCCGCAGCGTCACCAGCAGGCCGCGGTGGTCGGACCCGGCGACGTCGACGACCTCGAACCGGGTGGTCGTCGTGCCCGCCGGGACGAGCACGTGGTCGATCTGGATGCCGAGCAGCCGCGGCAGGGCCGCCGGGAAGGTGCCGACGAGGCCGCGGCCGGTACCGGTCGCGGCGCTGCGGCACCCCCCGAGCGCGTCCCGCAGGACGGAGTGGTCGAGGGTGGCGTTGAGGTCGCCCGCCACGATCGGGGCGACGGGCGAACGGCACCACTGCCCGAGGACCCGCAGGTCACGCCGCCACGCCGGGACCCAGCCGGGCAGCAGGGGGGCCGTGGTGTGCACGGCGTGCAGGGTGCGCGATCCCAGTAGGCCACCCGTCGCGTCCAGGTGCCGCAGCCGCATCGCTCGGCCCGCGCGCACCGTCACGCCGCCTGCGCGGGGCGCGGCGAGCAGCGTGACGCCGCGGGTGTCGTCCACTCCCGTTCCCGTCGAGGTCCACGAGCGGTAG
>JAKDLE010000313.1 GCA_030453005.1 Pseudonocardia sp.
CCTGGCCGCGGCCCGTCGACGCGGCTGGGCGGGCGACACCGGGGAGTTCGAGCCGGGCGTCGGGGGCGCGGCGGTGGCGCTGCGCACGAACGGGGGTCTGGTGACGGGCGCGCTCGGCGTCGTCGGGCCGGTGGAGGAGCTCTACGGGATCGGCGGCGAGCTGCGTCCCCTGCTGGCTGCGCAGCTCGTCGCCGCGGCCCGGGAGATCTCCGCGTCCCTGGTCGGTGGGGGGTGAGCGAGCGGGTGGTCGCGGCGATCGACCAGGGCACGACGTCGACGCGGTGCCTGCTGTTCAACCGGTCCGGCCGGATGCTCGCGGTCGCCCAGCGGGAGCACCGCCAGCACTACCCGGCCCCCGGGCTCGTGGAGCACGACGCGGCGGAGATCTGGCGCAACGTCACCCGCGTGGTGCCCACGGCGCTGCGCAACGCCGGCCTCACCCCCGACGACCTCGTCGGGCTCGGCATCGCCAACCAACGCGAGACCACTGTCGTGTGGAACCGGCATACCGGGGTTCCCGTCAGCCGGGCGATCACCTGGCAGGACACCCGCACCGACGGGATCGTGGCGCGCCTGCACGAGGACGGGCACGCCGAGCTGATCACGCGGGTGTGCGGGCTCGCGGCCGCCACCTACTTCGCGGGGCCGCGGCTGCGCTGGATCCTCGACCACGTGCCGGGCGCCCGGGAGGGCGCCGAGCGCGGTGACCTGCTGTTCGGCACGATGGAGAGCTGGCTGATCTGGAAGCTCACCGGCAGGCACGTCACCGACGTCACCAACGCCAGCCGCACGATGCTGATGGACCTGCGCACGCTGGAGTGGTCCGACGCCCTGCTCGACGTGCTCGCGGTGCCGCGCCGGATGCTGCCGGAGATCGCCGCCAACGCCGAGGTGTACGGCGTGTGCACCGACGTGCTGCCTGGGGTGCCGGTATCCGGGGCGCTCGGCGACCAGCAGGCCGCGCTCGTCGGGCAGGCGTGCTTCGCGCCGGGGGAGGCGAAGTGCACCTACGGCACGGGTGCGTTCCTGCTGATGAACACCGGGCCGCGGATCGCCACGTCCGCCCACGGCCTGATCCCGACCGTCGGCTACCTGTTCGGTCGGTCGCCCGTCTACGCACTGGAGGGGGCCATCGCGATGACCGGCTCGCTCGTGCAGTGGTTCCGCGACTCGCTCGGCATGATCGGCACCGCCGCCCAGATCGAGACGCTCGCCGAGACCGTCCCCGACAACGGCGGCTGCTACATCGTGCCCGCGTTCTCCGGGCTGTACTCCCCGCGCTGGCACCCCGACGCGCGCGGCGTGATGGTCGGGCTCACCTCGTTCATCAACCGCGGTCACCTCGCCCGCGCGGTGCTGGAGGCCACCGCGTGGCAGACCCGCGAGGTCGTCGACGCGATGAACCTCGACTCCGGCGTGCCGGTCACCCGGCTCAAGGTCGACGGCGGGATGACGGCCAACCACCTGCTCATGCAGTTCGTCGCCGACGTCCTCGACGTGCCCGTGGAGCGCCCACTCGGCTCGGAGGCCGTCTCACTCGGGGCGGCGTACGCGGCCGGGCTCGCGGTGGGCCACTGGTCCGACGTGGAGGTGCTGCGCTCCAACTGGCATCGCGCCGCGGCCTGGGAGCCCGCGATGGACACCGAACTGCGCCGCACCGAGCACGCGAACTGGGGCCGCGCGGTCAACCGCAGCTACGGCTGGGTCCAGAACCCCGCCGACTGACCGCCGAGTTCGCCGATCCCCCCGGCGAGTTTGCCGATTGGTCCGGTGAGTTTGCCGATTGACGCCGCGAGTCTGCCGTCCGAACACGCGATACGGCGCGGTCAGCCCGCCCACACGGCGTCGTCGGTGAGGAGCTCCACCAGCGCGTCGACGTCGGCCACGACCTTCAGCGCGCCCGCCAGCTCGCCCGGCTCCGCGTACCCCCACGACACGCCGATGGTGCGGACGCCATACGCCGCGGCCCCGTCGACGTCGTGGTGGCGGTCGCCGACCATGATCACCGGCTCGCGGGACGGGTCCAGGCCCAGCCGTTGCAGGACCGAGCCGACGACCGCGGCCTTGCCGAGTCTGCCGCCCTCGTGGTCGGCGCCGCCCACCAGGGCGAAGTGCCCGGCGAGCCCGACCCCGTCGACGATGCTGCGGGCGACCCGCTCGGGTTTCGAGGTGGCGACGGCCAGCCGCAGGCCCGCGGCGCCGAGGCGCTCCAGCAGGGAGACGCTGCCCGGGTAGAGCGGGGTGTGGGTGGCGGCGACCGCGTCGTAGGTGGAGCGGTAGGCGGTGATCACCGCGACGGTCTGCTCGGCGGTGAGCCCCAGCGCGGGGAGCGCGGTCTCGAACGGCGGCCCGACCAGCGGCCGCAGCTCCGCAGGAGTGCGGAGGACCCCGACCGTGGCGAGCGCGGCGGAGAGGTGTTCGGTGATCAGGGCGGCGGAGTCGACAAGGGTGCCGTCGAGGTCGAGCAGCGCGGTTCTCACTACCGCGAGCCTACGGGCGCGGAGGGACGCGGTGGCCCCGGTGTGGCGCCCGCAACCGGCGTGCGGTAGCCCTTTCCCGTGACGGAATCGGACAGGCGCACGAGAACCACCGGGGCCCTGCTGCGGCTGGAGGACGTCGTGGAGGGCGGGATCGCCACCTTCGCCCAGCTCGGCGGCCACCGACACCCGATGATCGTGCCGTTCATCGGGCACGGCACCACCCGTCGGATCCGGCTCGGCGCTCGCCTGGTGCTCGGGCGGCGCAACGCTGAACCGGTGGCGCCCGCGGTGCGGATCCCCGACGGGCAGCCGGGGGAGAGCCCGCCCTCGCCCCGGTCGCGGCGTGCGACGCTGGGGGTGAGCCTCGCGCGGTTCCTGACCGTCGAGGTGCCCCGGGCCACGGTGACGATCCACGCGCCGGGCGGCGACGTCGTCGTGCGGACCGACCGCGAGGGCTACGTCGACCACGAGGTCGAGATGCCCGACGTGGCGCCCGGCTGGCACGAGATCCGGCTGACGGGGCCGGGAGGCGCCACCGCCGCGGCGCGGGTGCTCGTCGTCGACCCGGCGGTGGACGTGGGCGTCGTCAGCGACGTGGACGACACGATCCTGCACACCGGGCTCACCCGCGGTCTGGACTTCCTCAAGGCCACCCTGCTCACCGACGTCGAGGAGCGCACTCCCCTGCCGGGGGCCGCCGCGCTCTACCGCGCGCTGGTCACCAAGCCGGGCAAGCCGGAGCGACCGATGTTCTACGTCTCCACGAGCCCGTGGAACCTGCACGAGATGCTGCTGCAGTTCGTCTCGCTGCGCGGGTTCCCCCTCGGGCCGCTGATGCTCACCGACTGGGGCCCGTCGCATACGGGGCTGTTCCGGATCGGGGCCCAGGCGCACAAGCCCGCGCTCGTGCGCAGGCTGTTCGACGAACACCCGCACCTGCGGCTCGTGCTGATCGGGGACAGCGGCCAGGAGGACCCGGAGATCTACGCCGACATCGCGCGGGAGCAGCCCGACCGCGTGGCCGCGGTGTACATCCGGCGTACCACCGGCATCGACTTCGGCCGCGGCGGCGAGATCGACGCGCTAGCCGCCGAGGTCACCGCGCTCGGGGTGCCGATGCTCGCCGTCGACGACAGTGTCCAGATCGCGGAGCACGCCGCGAAGATCGGCCTGATCGACGCCGCCACCGTGGAGACGGTGCGCGCCGAGCTCGCCGACTGATCGTCGAGACCGTGCACCGGCGGCCGCGGTCAGGGCCGCCTCCGCACACTGTCGGCGATCACCGCGGGATGAACCACGGGAGTGTGCGGTGCGGGTCCCGACGGCGACCGGGTGCGCGCGGTCTCGACGATCACGCGACCGCCATCCCGCGCATGCGCAGCTCGGCGCGCACCTGCGCCGCCACGAGCGCGGGCAGGTGCAGCACCGTGTGGGCGTCGAAGCGCAGGATCGTCCAGCCGAGCCGGGTGAGGTCGGCCTCGCGCCGGAGGTCGCGGTGGGCGCGGAGCTGAGTGCGGTGCAACCTGCCGTCGTACTCGATGGCAAGCTTCAGCTCGGGGTAGGCCAGGTCCAGGCGGTAGTCCCGGCCCTCGAAGGCGACGGGGTGCTGCGCGACCGGTGTCGGCAGGCCGCCCAGGACCAGTGCCAGCCGGATGCGGGACTCCATCGGCGACTCCGCGCGGCCGTCGACCAGGCCGAGCACTCGGGTGATCCCGCGGGTGTGGTGGGCCCCGAGGTGGTCACGAGCCAGCGCGCGCACCGCGTCGGTGGTGACACCGCACTCGTACGCCAAGGTATCGACGGCGACGACCTTCTCCGTGAGGTCCGGCGCCCAGCGGATGAGGTCGAGCGCGGTGCGGACCGCCGTCGTGAGCAGCACGCCGTCGCACCACTGGGCCTCCGTCTGCCACACGACGTCGCGATGCACCCACAGACCGGTTCGGCTGCGGCGTTGGTGTCCGGGGCCCATCAGCAGCTCCGCGGGCGCATCGGGCCGCCCGCACGAGGCGCCGAGCAGCTCGGCGGCCGAGTAGCCCGCCACCATGCCCCGGCCCTCCACCAGCAGGTACGCGGCACGGGAGCGTAGCGCGAGGTCCACCTCGAGGTGCGCGGCGACGTAGATGTCGGGGAACAGGCGGCGGTAGCGCGACCCTCGCAGGACGCGGCGTGTGATCAGGCCTGCGGCGATCGCGCGCGAACCGCGGAACGGGCCGTCGAGTGAGGTCATGGCGGCTTGGACGGGATGCGGGATGTCCCGGTTCCGTGATCACCGAGACTGTGCACGGATGGCCCCA
>JAKDLE010000010.1 GCA_030453005.1 Pseudonocardia sp.
GCGCCCCGGCCGCGGAGCGGGCCACCACCGGCGTCACCGTCAACCCGATCTGCCCGGGCTACGTCGACACCCCGATGACCGACGGCAGCGTGGCGGCGATCGCCGCCGCCACCGGCCGCACCCCCGAACAGGCGCGCGACGCACTGGAACGGCGCCAGCCCATCGGGCGCCTGGTCACCGTCGACGAGGTGGCCGACGCCGTGCTGCTGTGCGTGGCGAGCGGGGCGGTCACCGGGCAGGGCATCAACGTCGACGGCGGGGCGGTGCAGTCGTGAGGCCGGTGCCGTTGCTGATCGTCCGGCGGGAAAAGACGGCCCGGAGACATCCATACATGCTGGACGATCAGCTTCGACCGTTCACCTGGGAGGCCGGGTGAGCCTCGATCGCATCGACCCGCCGGAGCTGGCCCGCCCGTCCGGGTTCACGCACGCGGTGGTGGCGACGGGCATCACCGTCTTCCTGGCCGGTCAGACGGCGCTCGACGCGTCCGGTGAGATCGTCGGCGACGGGATCGTCGGGCAGTTCGAGCAGGCCCTGTCGAACCTGCTGACGGCGCTGCGGGCGGCCGGGGGCACCCCCGCGGACCTCGCGTCGCTCACCATCTACATCGTCGACATGGACGGCTACCGCGCCCACGCCCGCGAGGTCGGCGCGGTGTGGCGGCGGCTGATGGGCACCGCCTACCCGGCGACCGCGGGGGTCGGTGTGGCGCGGCTGTGGGACGTCGAGGCGCTGGTGGAGGTGCAGGGAACGGCGGTCCTCCCACCCGCGTGATCAGGACGGCTCACCCGTGATGAGCGTGCGGGCGTGCTCGTGGGCCTCGGCGGACAACCGCCCCTCCAGCTCCGTGAACAGGTCGGCGGCGCGCACGCCGTTCCAGCGCGGCGGGAGCAGGTCCAGCGGCAGGCCGGGGTCGGCGTAGGGCAGCCGGCGCCAGTCGGTCACCAGGCGCACGAAGTCGGCGTAGGCCGCCGCGGGGTCGGGCCTGCGCCGCCGGGCCCAGCTCGCCCGCACGGGGCCGTGGCGGTGCAGGAACCGCTCGTACCGGTCGTGCAGCGCGTCGAGGTCCCACCAGGTGTGGACGTCGGTGCTGCCGGAGGGTAGGTGCTCGCCGCGGAACAGCTCGACGTAGGTGTCGAGCCCGAGCCTGCGCAGCACGTCGGCCAGCTCGTCGGCGAGGTGCCCCGGCGCCACCCAGACCCCGGGCGCCACGGTGCCGAAGCCGAGCCGGGCGAGCTGCGTGCGCAGGGTGTGCCGCCGCTCGCGTTCGGTCTCGGGCACCGAGAAGACCACCAGCACCCAGCCGTCGGCGGCCGTGGCCCGGCGGCGTCCGAAGATCCGGGTGTCGCCGTCGGTGAGGATCTCCCGCGCCGTGGGCGAGAGCACGTACCCGGCGCCTGCGCGGCGCTCGGCGTCGAGCAGCCCACGGCGCTTGAGCCGCGAGATCGCCGAGCGGACGGCGGCCTCGTCCACGGCCAGCCCGGCCATCAGCCGCACCAGCGCCGCGACCGAGAACCAGCCGTCGTCGTCGCGCGCGTAGAGGCCGTAGAGGGTGACGATCAGCTGCCGCGGCTGTCTCTCCGACACCGGAGCCTCGACGGCGGTCACGGACCCACGATACGACATAGCGACCTCTTGACTCCCGTCAACGAGGCGCCATACTCGAACGTGGAGGTGCGCCCATGTCCAGCGCCCACACCGACACGTTCTGTCGCGACCACCTGCCACCGCGCGAGCAGTGGCCCGAGCTGCGGTTCGACCTCCCGGAGCTGCAGTACCCCGAACAGGTCAACGCCGCGCACGCCCTGCTCACCGGTCCGCCCGACGAGCACCCGTGCGTGCGGGGCGGTGGTACCGGGGACGAGGACTGGACCTACGGCACGCTGCGCCTGCGTGCCCACCAGGTCGCCGCCGTCCTCACCGAGGATCTCGGCGTCGTGCCCGGCCACCGGGTACTGCTGCGCGGCCCGAACGAACCGTGGCTGGTGGCCTGCTGGCTCGGAGTCCTGCTGGCGGGCGGCGTGGCCGTGGCCACCATGCCGATGCTGCGGGCGGGTGAGGTGGCGGCGATCGCTGAGCTGGCCCGGCCTGCGCTGGCGCTGTGCCACCACTCGTCCACCCTCCCGGACCTCGCCGCCGTCACCTACGGCGGGGAGAGCGAACTGACGCGCCGGTGTGCGACGAAGGACGACTCCTTCCCCGCCGTCGACACCGCCGCCGACGACGTCGCCCTGCTCGCCTTCACCTCCGGCACGACCGGACGCCCGAAGGCCACCATGCACCTGCACCGCGACGTCCTCGCGATCGCCGACACGTTCGGGCGGCACGTGCTCGGCATCCGGCCCGACGACGTCGTCGCGGGTACCCCGCCGATCGCGTTCACGTTCGGGCTGGGCGGGCTCGTGGTGTTCCCGCTGCGGGCGGGCGCGAGCACCGTCCTGCTCGACCGCACGAGCCCCGAGCAGCTCGCCGACGCGGTGGCCGAGCACGGCGTCACCGTGCTGTTCACCGCCCCCACCGCGTACCGGGCGATCCTCGCGGCAGGCAAGGCCGACCGGCTGGCCTGGCTTCGCCGCGCGGTCTCGGCGGGCGAGGCCCTGCCTGCGAGCGTCTGGCACGCCGTCCACGACGCCACCGGGCTGGCGATCATCGACGGCATCGGGTCCACCGAGATGCTGCACGTCTTCATCGCGGCCGCCGACGACGACATCCGGCCGGGTTCCACCGGGCGGGCCGTGCCCGGCTACCGCGCCGCCGTGCTCGACGACGACGGTAACCCGGTGCCCGACGGCACACCCGGCCACCTCGCGGTACAGGGGCCCACCGGCTGCCGCTACCTGGACGGCGACCGGCAGGAGACCTACGTGCGCCACGGCTGGAACCTCACCGGCGACACGTTCGTCCGCGACGCCGAGGGCTACTTCACCTACCTCGCCCGCAGCGACGACATGATCATCTCGTCGGGCTACAACATCTCCGGGCCCGAGGTCGAGCAGGCGCTGCTCGCGCACCCCGACGTCGTCGACGCCGCGGTGGTCGGTACACCCGACGCCCGTCGCGGCGCACTGGTCACGGCGTTCGTCGTGCTGCGCGCGGGCGCCACCCCCGACGCGGTCGCCCTGCAGGAGTTCGTCAAGGCGGCGATCGCGCCGTACAAGTACCCGCGGATCGTCGAGTTCGTCGCCGAGCTGCCGCGCACCAGCACGGGGAAGCTGCAGCGGTTCGTGCTGCGCGAACAGGCGGCGAGAGGAGAGGCATGCGGATCGCGGTGATCGGTGGCGGGCCGGGCGGGCTGTACTGCGCGGCGCTGTGCAGGCAGCTCGACCCCCGCCACGAGGTGACGGTGTGGGAGCGCAACGCGCCCGAAGACACGTTCGGCTTCGGCGTCGTGTTCTCCGACGAGACGCTCGGCGGCGTCGAGCACGCCGATCCCGCCGTCTTCGCCGCGATGCGGCGCCACACCGTGCGCTGGGACGACATCGACGTGCACCACAGGGGCACCGTCACCACCTCGGGCGGGCACGGGTTCTCCGCGATGGGCCGCAAGGAGCTGCTCGCGATCCTGCAGGACCGCTGCGCCGAGGTGGGCGTCGTGACGCACTTCCGCACGCCCGCCCCCGATCTCGACGCGCTGCGCGCCTCCCACGACCTGGTGATCGCGAGCGACGGCGCGAACTCCGCGGTGCGGGCGGGCGGCGCGTTCGGCGGGCAGGTCCAGACGGGTCGCAGCCGCTACATGTGGCTGGGCACCGACCGGGTGTTCGGCGCGTTCACGTTCGACGTCCGCGAGACCCCGCACGGGGTGATGCAGCTGCACGGCTACCCCTACTCCGCGGACGCGAGCACCGTGATCGTGGAGATGCACGACGACGTGTGGCGGCGCGCGTTCGCCGACGTCGCCGCGCTCGACCTCGCGCCCGGCGAGAACGACACGGCGTCGATCGCACTGGTCGGCGAGCTGTTCGCCGACCTGCTCGACGGCGCGAAGCTGGTGGGCAACAACTCGCGGTGGCTCGCGTTCCCGACCGTCACGACGCGGACGTGGCGCGAGGGCAACGTGGTGCTGCTCGGCGACGCCGCCCACACCGCGCACTTCTCCATCGGCTCGGGCACCAAGCTCGCCATGGAGGACGCGCTGGCGCTCGCGGCGTGTCTGCACGAGCAGCCGTCCGTCGAGGGGGCGCTCGCCGCCTACGAGGACGAGCGGCGCCCGGTCGTGGCGTCCACCCAGCGGGCGGCGGCCGCGAGCCGGGAGTGGTTCGAGGACATCGGCCACTACGTGCACCAGGAGCCGCGACAGTTCGCGTTCAACATCGTCACGCGCAGCCGCCGGGTCACCCACGACAACCTGCGGCTGCGCGACCCCGGGTTCGTCGCGGCCGCCGACCGCTGGTTCGCCGCGGGCCGCGAGCCCGTCCCCCCGATGTTCCAGCCCTACCGGCTCGGGCCGCTCGAGCTGCGCAACCGGATCGTCGTCTCGGCGATGGACATGTACCGCGCCGTCGACGGCCTACCGGCCGAGTTCCACCTCGTCCACCTCGGGAGCAAGGCGCTCGGCGGCGCCGGGCTCGTGATGACCGAGATGGTGTGCGTCTCGCCGGAGGGCCGGATCACGCCGGGCTGCACGGGCCTCTACACACCCGAGCAGGAGGCGGCGTGGACGCGCATCGTCGAGTTCGTGCACACCGGCACCGCCGCGAGGATCGGCGTACAGCTCGGGCACTCCGGCCGCAAGGGCTCCACGAAGCTGATGTGGGAGGGCATCGACGAGCCGCTCCCGGTCGGCGGCTGGGACGTCGTCGGGCCCTCACCGATCCCGTACTCCCCCGCGAACGCCGTGCCGCGGGAGCTCACCGACGCCGACCTGGCGGAGATCACCGAGGGGTTCGTCGCCTCGGCGCAGGCCGCCGGCCGCGCCGGGTTCGACGTGCTGGAGCTGCACTGTGCGCACGGCTACCTGCTCTCGTCGTTCCTCTCCCCGCTGACCAACCGGCGCACCGACCGCTACGGCGGCGACCTGGAGCACCGCCTGCGCTTCCCGCTGGAGGTGTTCGACGCCGTCCGCGCCTGCTGGCCCGCCGACCGGCCGATGACGGTGCGGATCTCCGCCACGGACTGGCACGACGGGGGCACCGACGTCGAGGACGCCGTGCGGATCGCCCAGGCGTTCGCCGCGCACGGCGCCGCCGGGATCGACGTCTCCACCGGCCAGGTCGTGTCGACCGAGCAGCCCGCGTACGGGCGCAGCTACCAGACGCCCTACGCCGACCGGATCCGCAACGCCGTGCCCGGCGTCGCGGTGATCGCGGTGGGGGCGATCTCCTCGTGGGACGACGTCAACTCGATCCTGCTCGCCGGTCGCGCCGACCTCTGCGCCCTGGGCCGCCCGCACCTCTACGACCCGCAGTGGACGCTGCACGCCGCGGCCGAGCAGGGGTACACCGGCCCGGGGGCGGTGTGGCCGGACCCGTTCGCCGCGGGCAGCAGGCGGCCGCGGACCGGCCGCGCCGACGAACCCCGCCCGCGGCTGAGCCTCGGCTGATCCGCGGAGATGCCGGTCGGGTGGTCGCGAGGCCGGGTCATGTTCCGGTGATGTGCTCGGGACGGACGGGGACCCGGCGCAGCGCCCTGCCCGTCGCCGCGCGGATCGCGGCCGCGACCGCCGGGCCGCTGCTGA
This sequence comes from Pseudonocardia sp., assembly GCA_030453005.1. Lineage (GTDB taxonomy): Bacteria > Actinomycetota > Actinomycetes > Mycobacteriales > Pseudonocardiaceae > Pseudonocardia. The sequence continues at coordinate 5,678 of JAKDLE010000010.1, forward strand.
TCGTCGGCGGCTCCCCCACCCCGCGCACGCCGTAGGGCGCGTGCGGGTCGGCGTACTCCAGGACCGCGATCCGCATCGGCGGCATGTCGAGGATCGTCGGGATCAGGTAGTCGGTGAACGACGGGTTGCGTACGTGGCCGTCGGTCACCACGATCTCCTCCATCAGCGCCAGCCCCATCCCCTGGGCGCTGCCGCCCTGGATCTGGCCGATCACCGCGTCGGGGTTGATCGCCTTGCCGACGTCCTGCGCGGTGTCCAGCGCGACGACCTTCACCAGCCCCAGCTCGACGTCGACGTCGACGACGGCGCGGTGCGCGGAGAACGCGTACTGCACGTGGGCGTCGCCCTGGCCGGTCTCCGGGTCGATCTCCCGGGTCGGCCGGTGCCGCCACTCGACGGTCTCCTCGACCGCGCCCGACCCGAGCACCTCGGCCAGCGACGCGACCACCTCCCCGTGCGCTGAGACGATCTTGTCACCCTCCAGGCGGCACTCGGGCACGTCGACGCGGGCCAGCACCGACGCGCGCACGGCCTCGCAGGCCGCCTTCACCGCGCCGCCGGTGACGTAGGTCTGCCGCGACGCCGACGTGGAGCCCCCGGAGCCGACGGTGGTGTCCTTCGGGTGCACGACGACCCGCTCGACGCCCAGCTCGGTGCGGCAGATCTGCTGCTCCACGGTGATCAGGCCCTGCCCCACCTCGGCGGCCGCGGTGTGCACCGTGGCCACCGGCTCGCCCGCGGTCATCTCCAGCCGGACGCGGGCGGTCGAGTAGTCGTCGAAGCCCTCGGAGAACCCGACGTTCTTGTAGGTGACCGCGTAGCCGATGCCCCGCACGACGCCCTCGCCGTGGGTGGTGTTGGAGACCCCACCCGGGAGCTCCCGGATGTCCGCGGCGCCCGACCGCTCGGCCGGGAGCGGCATGTCCCGCACGGTCTCGATCAGTTCTCGCACCGGCGCCGCGCTGTCGATGACCTGCCCGGTGATGTTGCTGTCCCCGAGTCGCATGCCGTTGAGCCCCCGGATCTCCACCCGGTCCACGCCGACGCGGTCGGCGAGTGCGTCCATCAGCGCCTCGTGGGCGAAGGCGGCCTGCACGCAGCCGAAGCCGCGCATCGCCCCGCACGGCGGGTTGTTGGTGTAGACGCCGCGGGCGTCGACGCGGACGTTCGGGATGGCGTAGGGGCCCAGGCCCAGCGTGCCGCCGTTGCCGACGACCGCCGCCGTGGAGGACGCGTACGCCCCGCCGTCGAACAGGATGTCGGCCTTCCCGTAGACCAGCGTGCCGTCGGGCTGCGCGCCGAACTCGTAGCGCAGCCACGCGGGGTGGCGGTGCACGTGGCCGTGGAACGACTCGTCGCGGGCGTAGCTCATCTTCACCGGCCTGCCGGTGCGCAGGGCGAGCAGGCAGGCGTGGACGTGCACCGAGAGGGCCTCCCGGCCGCCGAACGCGCCGCCGACGCCCGCGAGGGTGAGCCGCACCTTCTCCGGCGGCAGCCCGAGCACCCGGCAGATCTGGGTCTGGTCGACGTGCAGCCACTGGGTGGCCACGAACAGGTCCACGCCGCCGTCCTCGGCGGGCACCGCGAGCCCGGACTCGGGGCCGAGGAAGGCCTGGTCCTGCATGCCGACCTCGAAGTCGAGCGCCACCACGACGGGCGCCGTGGGCGCGGGGTCACCGCGGCGGATCTGCATGCTCCGCACCAGGTTGCCGTCCGCGTGGACGAGCGGCGCGTCGGCGTCCAGCGCCCGGCGCGGGTCGGTGAGGGCGGGCAGCACCTCGTAGTCGACGACGATCCGCTTCGCCGCGCGCCGGGCGGTCTCGGGGTGGTCGGCGGCGACCAGCGCCACCGGCTCGCCCTCGTAACGGACGACGCCTGTCGCCAGTGCCGGGGTGTCCAGGTGCTCCAGCCCGACGGCGTTGACGCCGGGCACGTCGTCGGCGGTGAGCACCGCGGACACGCCGGGCACGGCCGACGCCGCCGTGGTGTCGATCGAGACGATGCGCGCGTGCGGGTGCGGGCTGCGCAGCGTCACGCCCCAGACCATGTCGTCGTGCCACAGGTCCGAGGAGTAGGCGAACTCGCCGGTGACCTTGAGGGTGCCGTCGGGGCGCAGTGCACTCTGTCCCACCCGCCCGTCGCCGATCCGAACCTGGCTCGTGATCTGCGTGCTGGTCATGATGCCTTCTCCAGGAGGGTCCGGTGGACGCGCGCGCACTCAGCCGCGAGCGCATCGGTGTCGACGGTGAGGACGCGGTCGCGCTCGACGACGCGGCGCCCGTTCACGAGCAGCAGCTCCAGCGGCGGCGGGGAGCCGAGGACGAGCGCGGTTACCGGGTCGGCGACGTCGGCGTGGGCCAGCCCGTCGATCCGCCACAGGGCCAGGTCGGCGAGCTTGCCGACCTCGATCGAGCCGATCTCGTCGGCCCGCCCGAGCACGGCGGCGCCGCCGAGGGTGGCCAGCTCCAACGCCTCGCGGACGGTGAGCGCCTGGGGGCCGCCGACCGCGCGGGCGAACAGCAGCGCGTGCCGCACCTCCTCCAGCAGGCTGCCCGCCTCGTTGCTGGCCGCGCCGTCCACGCCGAGCCCGATCCGGGCGCCCGCGTCGCGCAGGTCGCGGGTGCGGGCGATACCCGCCCCGAGCCGTGCGTTGGACGATGGGCAGTGCGCCACGCCGGTGCGGGTGTCACCGATCCGCTGCACCGCGGCGTCGTCGAGGTGGACGGCGTGGGCGAACCACACGTCGTCGCCGACCCAGCCCAGGCTCTCCACGTACTCCAGCGGGGAGCAGCCGAAGCGCTCACGGCAGAAGTCCTCCTCGGCGAGGGTCTCGGCGAGGTGGGTGTGCAGCCGGACGCCGCGGCGGCGGGCCAGCTCGGCGCTGTCCCGCATGAGGTCCCCGGTGACGGTGAACGGCGAGCACGGCGCGAGCGCGACCCGCAGCATCGAACCCGGTGCCGGGTCGTGCCAGCGGTCGACCGCTGCCTCCGAGGCGGCGAGCACGGCGGCGCGGTCCTCCACCACGTCGTCGGGCGGCAGGCCCCCGTCGCGCCGCCCGAGGTCCATCGACCCTCGGCACGGGTGGAACCGCAGCCCCACGTCCTGCGCGGCACGGATCTCCGCGGCGAACACGTCGCCGCCCTCGCGGGGGAACACGTAGTGGTGGTCGGTGCTGGTGGTGCACCCGGTGAGCGCGAGCCGGGCCAGCGCACCACTCGCCCCGGTGTGTACGGCGTGCTCGTCGATGCCCGCCCACACGGGGTAGAGCGTGGTGAGCCACTCGAAAAGCGTGGCGTCGACGGCCAGGCCGCGCGTCACCCACTGGTAGAGGTGGTTGTGCGTGTTCACGAAGCCGGGGGTGAGCAGGCAGCCCCGTCCGTCGACGACGGTCGCGTCCTCGCTGCGGGGCGCCGGTCCGGCGCCGACGGCGGTGATCCGGTCGTCCTCGACGACGACGTGCCCGTCGGCGAACTCCTCGCCCGTCACGGTGACGACGTGGGCGCCCTCGATGATGATCACTGGGACGCCGCCTGACGAACGGCGTCCAGGATCTTCTCGTACCCGGTGCAGCGGCAGAGGTTCCCGGCCAGCGCCTCGCGGATCTCGGGGTCGCTGGGAGCCGGGTTGCGCTCCAGCAGGTCGTGGGTGGAGACGATCAGGCCCGGGGTACAGAAGCCGCACTGCACGGCCCCGCACTCGAGGAACGCCTGCTGCACCGGGTGCAGCCGCTCGTCCGACGCCAGCCCCTCCACGGTGGTGACCGAACGCCCCTGTGCCTGCCCGGCCGCGACCAGGCACGAGCACACCGGCACGTCGTCGAGGTAGACGGTGCACGAGCCGCACTCCCCCTGCTCGCACGCGTTCTTGGAACCGGGCAGCCCCATCCGCTCGCGCAGCGCGTAGAGCAGGCTCTCGCCCTCCCAGACGTCGTCGACGTCGTGCCGGTTCCCGTTGACGGTCAGCGAGATCCTCATGCTGCGCTCCGATACTCGGTCCAGGCCCATCCGGCGACGCGGCGCGCCATCACGGACAGGGTGTGCAGGCGGTAGGCGGCGGTGCCGCGCACGTCGTCGATGGGGGCGGCGGCGTCGCGCACCCGGGCGCCGAACTCGACCGCCAGGGCATCGGGCAGCTCGCCGCGGGACTCCCAGAGCCCCGCGGCCTCCAGCTCGCCCGCCAGGAACCCCGCGGCCGCCGTGGCCCGGCGCGGGGTGGGCGCGGCGCTGCCGATGCCGGTGCCCACGGCCCTGCGGGCGGGGTGCAGCGCGAGCCCGAACGCCGACACGGCGATCACCATGGCGTTGCGGGTGCCGATCTTGCAGAACTGCTGCGGCCCGGCGGGCGGGGTGATCCACACGGCGGCGATCAGCTCGTCGGGGGCCAGTGCGTTGCGCTTGACGCCGGTGAAGAACTCGGCGACCGGGATCCGCCGGGTCCCGCGCACCGACGCCACCTCCACGTCGGCGTCGGCCGCCAGCAGCGCCGGATGGCTGTCCCCGGCCGGGGAGGCGGCCCCGAGGTTGCCCCCGACGGTGCCCCGGTTACGGATCTGCGGCGACCCGACGGTCCGCGCCGCCATCGCGAGCCCGGGCAGCGTCGCGCCCAGCTCGTCGATGACCCGGGCGTAGGTGACGCCCGCGCCGAGCCGGATGCGGCCCGCCTCGGGGGCCCACTCCCGCAGCTCGGGCACCCGGGTGAGGTCGAGGAGGGCGGGCGGCCTGCGTCGGTCGAAGTTGATCTCGACCATGACGTCGGTGCCGCCCGCGACGGCCACGGCGTCGGGATGCTCCGCCTTGGCCGCGAGGGCCGCTGCCCACGTGGTCGGCGCCAAGAAGTCCATGTGAGGCGTACAGACCTCCGCGGTCGCGGACAGAAGTCTCCGCCCCGCCGAATCGGCGGCCCCGATCAGGCGGCGAAGTTGTACGTTCCTCCAATGCTGCTGCGGGATCTGGTCGCGCACCCCGGTCTGGGCCTGCGGCTGCTGCACGGCGACGACGCCGCGTTGGACCGTCCGGTGCGCTGGGTCTACACCACCGACCTCATCGACCCGGCCCGCTACCTCTCCGGAGGAGAGCTGGTGATCAGCGGCCTGGTGTGGCGCAACGACCCGGCCGACAGCGAGCGGTTCGTCGCCGCGCTCGCCGCGTCGGGCACCGCCGCGCTCGCCGCGGGTGCCGCGGTGTTCGGCGGCATCCCCGACGACGTCCTCGACGCGTGCCGCCGCCACGATGTGCCGCTGGTCGCCGTCCCGGAGGAGACGTCGTTCTCCGCGGTCACCGAGCTCGTCGTCGGCGCGCTGACCGCGGCGCGCAGCGACCGGCTCGCGGTCACCGTCGGCCGCCAGCGCAGGCTGCTGTCGGCCGTCGCCGGCGGGTTGGGCCGCGCCGAGCTGGCCGCCCAGGTGTCGGCGGCCACCGGGCTGGTCTGTCGCGTGCTGAGCGCCACCGGGCGCGGCGTCGTCCCCGGGCCCCGCCCGCTGTCCGACCCCGAGCTCGACCGGATCGCCGCGACGTTCCTGACCGCGCCGCGGCTGCCCGCCGCGGTGCCGGGCGGGGCGCACTCGGTGTTCCCGGTCGGGCCGGCGTCGGAGCAGCGGTCGACGTCGTGGTTCGTCGCCGTCGAGGGCGCGTTCCCGTCCTGGGACGCCGAGGCGGGCGAGGCCGTCGACGAGCTGGTCGCGATCGCCGCGCTGGACCGGGCCCGGCGCGGCGAGGGGCTGCGCCTCGCCCGCGACATCGCCGACGACGCCATCGCGCTCATCGCGGGCGGCGCCGGGAACCGCCCCGAGACCGCCACCCGGCTGCGCCAGGCCGGGCTCGACCCGACGGCGTCGCTGACGGTGGCGGTGGCGGGCTTCGTCGACCGGCCGGACCGCCTCGAGATCGCCCGCTCGCTCCTCGTCGACGCCGCCTCGCACGACCCTGCCCAGCCCGCGGCCCCGCTGCGGCCTGCGGTGGGCGTGCACGACGGGTTGGTCGTGGCGCTGCTGCCCGGCGGCGCCGACGCCCTGCGCACGGCGCTGCGCAGGCTCGAACCGGGGCTGGGCCCCGACCGGCTCACCGTCGGGGTGAGCAGGCCGTCCGGCCTCGCGGCACTGGCGGGCGCGCTGCAGGAGGCCCGGCACGCCCGCGACCTGGCCGAGCACCGGTCGGGGGTGCTGCACGTCGTCACCGGGGCCGACGTCACCTCGCACGTCGCACTGCTGGCCACCGTGCCCGACGAGGTGCGTCGCGCCTTCGCCGCACAGGTGCTCGACCCGGTGCTCGCCTACGACGCCCGCAACGACGCGGGCCTGCAGGAGACCCTGGAGGCCTTCCTGGACTGCTCGGGGTCCTGGAGCCGCGCCGCCGAGCGGCTGCACCTGCACGTCAACACGGTGCGCTACCGCATCGGCCGGGTCGAGGAGCTGACCGGGCGCGACCTCGGCGTCTTCGCCGACCGCGTGGACGTGTTCCTGGCGCTGCGGTCCCGGTAGCCACCGACCGTGATCTCGACCGGCCGCGTCGGTGGTGGCCGGAGCGCGCCCGTGATCACGGCCAGTGGTGCAGGAGCGACAGGCCTGTCGCCCCGGCACCGCAGGAGCCGATCTTCACCCGCATCTGCCGGGTACCCCCGGCGTGGTCGCAGGACCGCCGCGCCCGCCCACCGCGTCCGGGCGGACCGCGCGCGAGCTGGCACCTCGCGCGCATGTCGCCCGCTCCGCGCGCGTCGCAGCGCGCGCGACGTGGGCACGACGCGCGCGGGGTGACACGCCGACGCCGGGCCCGCCGGTACCCCGCCACCGAGCGGGCCGGATGCGGTTGATGTCGCAGCGCCGAGCACCTGCTCGAGCGTGCGGTAGGGGTTCGGTCGGCTGTTCCAGGCGGGCGTGCAGGCCGCGGTGGCCGGCACGCTGCCAGCCGTCGCGCACGACGTGGCCCGCGCCCTGCGTGGCGGCGTCGAGGTCCGGACCGCAGGCGGACGTTCGAAGTGCGCGTCGCCCAGGCCCCAGGCCCCCGGCTGGGCGGCCCGGCACCGCGGTGGCGGACGACGGGCGGGAAGAAGCGGATCAGCCGGGCGAAGTACGGCGCGAGCAGGAACGTGACCAGGCCCGCGACGATCACCGCCCCGTAGATCACCAGCAGCCCCTCGGTGCCCCCGCCGGCCGCGAGCGCGATCGCGATCATCGGCGACACCGCCGTGAACGTGACGCCCTGCAGCAGCGGCAGCCGCACCCCGACCTTCCAGAAGCCGACGGACTGGATGATCGACGCGATGCCGCAGGTGAACAGGTCGGCGTTGATCAGGTGGATGAGCTCACGCTCGGAGAGCCCGATCGCCTCGGCCAGCAGGATCGGGACGATCACCGCCCCGGCAGGCGGCACGGCGGTGCGCTTGTGGGGTCTGCCAGCGGGGTACGGACTCCCCAGGTCGACCTGCCCGCCGCCCAGGGCGACCGCCGGAGCGAGGACGACGCGTCTACCTGATCAGCTCCACCGGCACGTCGACGACGCGGCTGCGCAGGTACTCCCCCAGCCCCTTGGCCTGCGGGTCCGGGCGGGTGGACGAGGCGACCCCGTCGCCGAGCAGTCCGTGGACCACCACGTTGACCGCGCGCAGGTTGGGCAGGTCGAAGCGCTCGATGTGCAGGTCCGCGACCTCCGGTCCGAGCAGAGCCCGGAGCCGGTCGACGGTGAGGTACCCGCTCATCCAGGCGTGTGCGGCGTCGTCGCGGGCCCAGATCCCGATGTTGGCGTCACCGCCCTTGTCGCCCGACCGCGCGCCGCAGACCAGCCCCAGCGGTGCCCGTGTGGTGGCCGCTTTGCTCTGCACACCGATACGCACCGGTTCGCCGGTCCAGGCAGGTGTCCAGCACCTGCTCCAGTTGCACCAGGAACGTCTTCGCGTACCCACCGGAGGCGTCCTTGGCCTGCGCCTTGGCGAGGATCAGCATGGTCAGCTCGGCCAGGTAGTCACCGGTCAGCACATCGATGGGCGAGGCGACATTCTCGCCGCCGTCATGACTGGACTGCCCCCGATATGACTGACATCCTGAGTACATGTCTGAAATGGACGCAGACGCACTGGGGACGAGCTCAGTCGTCAATGCGCAGGGCCGTTTGACCATTCCTGCGCAGATTCGACGCGAGGCGGGAATCGATGTCGGTACTCCGTTGGTCGTGTACGTCGAGGACGGCCGGGTCGTGATCGAGACCCGGGAGCAGCTCGCGCGACGCACCCGCCACGAGGTCGGCGAGTCGTGGTCAGGCGGGGGGTCGGTGGTCGACGAGCTGCTCGCCGACCGACGCGCCGAGGCCGCGCGCGAGCAGCAGCGGTGACCGCGGAGACCGCACCCTCGGATCCCGCGCCCTCGGATCGGGTCGTGCTCGACGCGTCCGCGGTGCTGGCCTGGCTGCGCGACGAGCCCGGCGCGACGGTGGTCGACACGCTGCTCGCCGCCGGCGTGGTGTGCGCGGCGAACTGGGCGGAGACCTGGCAGAAGCTGCGCCAGCACGGCGTCGACGCCGACCGGGCCACCCGCAGGCTGCGGGTGCTCGGGGTTCGCGTCGAGCCGCTCACCGTCGCCGACGCCGTCGTCGCCGCCCGCCTGTGGGAGCCCACCCGCCGCGCCGGGCTGTCGCTGGGCGACCGCTGCTGCCTCGCGCTCGCCACCCGGCTGGAATGCCCGGCGCTGACCGCGGACACCGTCTGGGCCGAGCTCGACCTCGCCGTGCCCATCCGGCTGATCCGCTGACCGGGAGCCGGGGCGGGTCGCTCGGCTCCGGACCCGACACGGCTTCGCCCGTCCGGCGGTATGCCGGCCGTAACCCGCGGCGTATCCCTGTTCGGGCCGTCGCCAGGCGGCCTCACCGGCGTGTACTCGGGGGTACGCACCATGGTCGGACTGCGTGAGCACGCGACACCGCGCGAGACCGGTATCGCCCTCCCGCCGCCACGCGCCCGGCTGCAGTCGGTCGGACCACCGGGCCGGCCCGGCCGGTCGCCGGCCTCCTCACCATCCGTCCCGCCGGAGTCGGCGACGCCGGAGCTGGACGTCCGGCTGCACACGCCACGCGCCGAGGTCGTCGTGGTGCGCGTGGCGGGCGCCGTCGACGAGCGGGGCGCCGACCTGCTCGAGGAGCGGATCGGCCAACAGCTCGCCCGGGCCCGCCACGTGGTCGTCGACCTCAGCGAGGTCCCCGACCTGCCCGCCTGCGGCACACGGGCCCTCGCCGACCTGGCACGCGACGCCCACCGCCACGGGACGTG
>JAKDLE010000314.1 GCA_030453005.1 Pseudonocardia sp.
ACGCCGAGGTGCGGCGCCGGCTGTTCGGGCCGCTCGGCATGGCGCAGGTGCTCTACCTGGTGTTGGACTTTACCGACCACCCGTTGGTGTGTTCGTGACGTTCGCGGGGAGCTGATTCCTCAAGATCGCGTGCCTCTTTTCCGACCGTGTTCGTGACGTCCGTGGCGTGGGCCGGGGCGGTGTCGAGGAGGCGCGTGTGGGCCAGCGACGGCTCGTGATCGGGGATCTTCGGGTCCAGGTGTTGGAGCGCAGCGGTGGGTGGCGGTCGTACACGATCGTCGGCCCGGACGGCGCGGTCTTCGAGGACGCGGACCGGTTCCTGTTGACCTTCGAGGGGTCCGGGACGCAGCGGACCTACGCGTACTGCCTGGTTGATCATCTGCGGTGGTGTGCTCGGGAGGGGCTCGGGCCGGACACGGTGGCGTTGCGGGATCTGCAGCGCTACATGGGCGCGGTCGGCGCGCAGGTGCGGGGCCCGTTCGGGCAGCCGTGGCGGGAGCGGCCGTGGGGGCAGAGCGCGTTGCAGACCGCGGCGTCGTGCGTGAAGGGCTTCTACCTGCATCACGCCGGTTACGGGGTGAACCCGGAGCTGGGTGCGGCGCTGAACCTGTCGCGGCTGCCGAGCCGGGCCGACCGGCGCCGGTCGCTGTTGGGGCACGTGAGCATGAGCCTGCCCAGCAACCCGCTGACGCCGCGGGCGGCGGTCCGGCGACGGCACCCGAAGATGCTCCCGGACGGCGCGCGCGAGCGGCTGCTGGCGGCGGTGCGCACGGCGCGGGACCGGCTGGTGGTGACGTGGCTGGCCGACGGCGGGTTCCGCATCGGCGAGCTGTGCGGTCTGCACCTGGGCGACCTGCACCTGCGGGAGGACGCCGGGTGCGGGCAGTGCCGCGCGCCGCACGTGCACGTCTGTCACCGGCCCGGGAACCCGAACCGGGCCGCGGCGAAGACGAAACTGCCCTGGACGGTGCAGGACGGCACGATCACCGGCGGGCTGATCAAGCGGGTCAGCCCGGCGATGATCCACACGTACTTCGAGTACATGACCGAGCAGCGCAGCGGCGCCGAGCCCGCACACCCGATGCTGCTGATCGGGTTGGCCGGGCCGGGTCTGGGGCAGCCGTGGGCGCCGGTCGCGGCTCGGGGGATGTTGCGCCGTGCCGGACAGCGCGCCGGGCTGGGGCGGGTGCGCCCGCACGCGTTCCGGCACTCCTTCGCCAGCGCCGTGCTCGATGCCTCGGGCGGGAACCTGCTCATCGCCCGCGACGCCGGTGGCTGGGCCTCCGCCGCGGTGGTCGACGAGATCTACGGCCATGTCGACCTGCACGATCCCGCGTTCGACGCGGCACTGCGCGCGACCTGGGAGCGGCCGTGAGCGAGGCGCTGGCCGGCTACGGGCTGGCCCCGGTCTATCTGCCCCGACCCGAACGAGCCGCGGGCGACCGGTTGGAGCTGCTGACCGCACTGATCAACGGGCCGCGGTTCGATCCGCTGCTGCGCGGCACCCTGCTGGAGTTCCCGCCGGGCCATGCGGTGGTCGGCTGGACCTGCGCGGTGAACGATTGCCCGCGCCCGCGCGGACAGCGCTACGGAAACGACCTCTGCGGGGAGCACTCCCAGCAGTGGACGCACCGGGCCGACGGGGTCAGCCGCGCGCAGTTCCTGGTCGCCGCGGCACCGTTGGGCCCGCGCCCGCAGCCGCGTCACCGTCCGGGCTGCCGGCTCTGCCCGCAGCGGCCCTCCACCGGCACCGACACCTGTCTGTGTCGGCGCCACCAGCGGCGCTGGGAACGGTCCCGCTGGGAGCGGCCCGGCTTGGATTGGGAGGAGTGGCTGGCCGGCGAGATGGCGTTCCCCGGGTTCGGCGAGTGCGCGGTGTCGTCCTGCACGATCCTGTCCTGCACACCGCGACAGCTGTGCTGGTGGCACGAGACCGCCTACCGCCACGCCGGGCGCCCCGGCGGCGTCGAGCTGCCGGGCACCTGGTTGCGCGACTACGACAGCCGCAACCGGCCCACCCCGGTGACCGTGGGGGACCCGGCGGCGTTCCGGCGGTGGTGCGTACTCGCGCCCTCGCCCTACCTGCCCGGCCAGCTCAACCTGCGAGGACTACGACCGCTGGCGCGCGCGGAGATCGCGTGGGGCCTGTTCAAGCACACCGAGGGCGACCGCGCGAAGTGGCTGCTCTGCTGGATCCAGTCGATGATCAACGCGGCACGGGAGCAGGAGGCGAACTCGCTGGTCGACCTCACCGGGCACACGCTCGCCCCGCACCCGCGCCGGATCGTCAAGGAGATGCTCGGCGAGCTGCGGCTGATCTACTTCACCCCGGCCGACACCCGCGAGGCCGGCTACCTCGACACCGACCACTTCGGGGTCCGGTTCCCCGACCGGGCCAGCTACTTCAGCCTCGCCGGGATCACCCAGCGCTGGCTGCGCGATCTCGCCTGGGACCACCTCGCCGGACGGTTGCGGTCGCCGGACTGCCCGCGCAGCGGCTCGCCGTTCGACGGTCTGCGCCGTGGCTGCGTCGAGCTCAGCGCGTTCCTGGAGACCGACGCACCCGAGCACGGGCACGATCCCGCACTGCTACGCGAGGAGCACATGCACCGCTTCGTCGCCGACCAGCGACACCGGGAACGCCACCAACTGCCCTCGCTGGGCGTCCACCGCGAGGACGGCAGAACCTCGACGGTGACCCCGGCGATCCGCAAGAACGTGCTCGACGCGGTCCGCAAGCTGCTGCGCACCGCGCTGGAGGACGGTCACGCCGAGCGGTTGGGCCTGGACCGCAGGTTCATCGTCGCCGCCCCTGCGGGCGGGGGGCAGACCAGCACCCCGCGCCGCCCGTTCCCCGATGACGTCGCCCGCGCGCTCGCCGAGGAGGCCAACCTGCATCGCCTCGCCGAGCACTATGACCCCAACGATCACGGGCTACGCGACATCTGGGAAGTCCTGATCGTCACCGGCCGCCGCATCAGCGAGGCCCGCCTGTTGCGCCTGGACTGCGTCACCCGCCATCAGGGGCTGCCGCTGCTCTGGCACGACCAGACCAAGGTCGGCAACTACGACGCGGCGATCCGCATCCCCGAAGTCCTCTACGAGCGACTGCTGGAACGACGCCGCAAGACCCTCGCGAGGTTCGTGGAGGGCCACGGCCGCTACCCCGACTCGGCCGAGCGCGCCGCGATGGCGCTTTTCCCCCGGATCTGGCGCAACCCCTCGGCCACCCAGGCGATGTCCTACGCCTGGTTCGGCCAGCACTTCCGGGCCTGGGTCGACGAGCTCGACATCGGCCACTACGTCTCCCACCAGGCCCGACACACCATGGCCACGAACCTGCTGCGCAACGGCGCCGGGCTGCACCACATCCGCCGCTACCTCGGCCACGTCTCCGAACGGATGAGCGAGCACTACATCAAGATCGCCATGACCGACCTCGACGACGTGCTCAACAGCGTCTGGGTCACCGGCCCCGGAGCGGCGCAGCCCGGCGAGGTCCTGTCCACCGGCGCCACCGGCATGACCCGCGAACAGGCCCAGGCGCTCGCGCTGGACCTGTCGCGGCGCAGCACACCGGCCGAGGGCGGGTTCTGCACCTTCCAACCCGTCGTCGCGGGCGGGGCCTGCCCGTTCAACCTCGACTGCCACAACTGCGACAAGTTCGTGCTCTCCGGCGCGGACCTGCTCTACTGGCGCCGCAAACGCGAGCAGTGGACCTCGATCGCCGAACGCGCACCCGACGACACCACCGCGGACTACCTGCACCAGGTGTTCGCGCCCACCGCCCGCGCCATCGACGGCCTGGAGAAGGCCCTGGCCGGGATCGGGCTGCTCGACGACGCCCTCGCGATGGACCTGCGCGGCCCGCAGGACTACTTCCAACGGATCTGGGCCACCGCGTTCCGGGCCACCGACCTCGCCACCCACCACGACGCCGAGGACCCCGCGGCCACCGGCGGCCAGGACCTCGTCGAGGACATCGGGTGAACCCGACCGAGCCGACCGCCCGCACCGCCGCCGCCATTCTGGCCCGCCAGCAGCACACCGCGCGGCTGCTGCGCGAGGTCACCGAGGCGCTGCGCCAGATGCGTCGCGACGGCACCCGCCTCACCGTCCGCGGGGTCGGGCACCGAGCCGGGGTGTCCCGCACGTTCCTCTACGAGAACTCCCACGCCCGCCGCCTCGTCGACGACGCCATCAGGGCCAGCGCCGAGACGGGCCGGACCGAGCGGGCAGCCCGGCACGACGCCGCCGCGCAGGACACCTCCTGGCGCGAACGCGCCCTCAACGCCGAGTCCGCCCTGACCGCCGCCAACCGCGAGGTCCTCCAGCATCGTGCACAGATCGCCGAGCTCATGGGCCGGCTCCGCGACCTGGAACACAGCTGGTCTCACGACGGGGTCCAACGGCTGACCAGCGAGAACACCACTCTCAAGCAGCGCATCCGGCAGCTCGACGAGACCAACCAAGCCCTCGACGAACGGCTCAAGGCCGCTCGGTCCAACACCCGGTTCCTCGACCGACGAATCGCCGACCTCGAGTCACAGCTCCTCGACCCAGGCCGGAAGCTTCCCGCCACCTCCACCGACGGCTACGTCATCCCCGCGCGCGACACGCTGGCACAACATCCACCTGGCTGACATGCACGCGACGTTAAGGTCGACGTCAGAGGCACCACACACCTCCGGCGGTCGGAAAAGTCGAAGATTTGGAACGGGTGGACGTCTTGATCGTCACCTGGGCAGGCTGAGCCCT
>JAKDLE010000011.1 GCA_030453005.1 Pseudonocardia sp.
GCCGCAAACGGGTCGGGTCCCCCAGCGCGCGGAAGAACTTTGCCACCACCCCCACCTGCTCACCCGCCTCACCGAGCAGCGGCGCCGCCCCCATCGCAGCCGGAGAGGCCCCTGCCGCAGGGGTAGAGGGTGCGGGAGGGGCGGTGGCGCCCGAGTTGCCGGTCATCGTGTCCCAGCTCCCTTCCACGAACGACGCATCCGCCTGGACGAATGCTAGGAGGTTAGCATACATTCGGATAAGCGGATTGAACGGTTCGGTGACGGGTACCCACTCGATCAGCGACCCAGGCGATCGAGCGCCCGGGCCGGGCTTGTTCGCTCGGCACTACCGCATGAGCTTGAGGAGGTTCTTCGTGAACGACACCGTGCTCGACGTGAACGGCACTGCGTTCGACCTGGCCGTGATCGGTTCCGGTGGGGCGGCGATGGCCGCGGCGATCGCCGCGCGGCAGGCCGACAAGACCGTGGTGCTGGTTGAGCAGGCCACCCTGGGTGGGACGTGTGTGAACGTCGGGTGTGTGCCGTCGAAGACGCTGCTGGCCGCGGCCGGGGCCCGGCACGGCGCGCTGGTCAACCCGTTCCCCGGCGCCCCGACCTCGGCCGGTGGTGTGGATTTCGCGGTGCTGGTGGGGCAGAAGGACGAGCTGGTCGGTCGGCTGCGCCAGGCCAAGTACGCCGACGTCGCCGACGCCTACGGGTTCGAGGTCCGCCCCGGGCGGGCCCGGTTCACCGACGAGAACACGCTGACGGTGGACGGGCAGCCTCTGCCGGCTCGCGCCTACCTGGTCGCTACCGGCGCCGAGCCCGCGCACCCCGCCCTGCCCGGCCTGGACGAGATCGACTGGTTGACCTCGACCACGGCGATGGAGCAGACCGAGTTGCCCGAGTCGCTGGTCGTGATCGGCGGCGGCTATGTCGGGATGGAACAGGCGCAGCTGTTCGCCCACCTCGGCGCCCGGGTCACCCTGATCGGGCGACTCGCCCCGGCCGCGGAGCCGGAGGTCGCCGACGCGCTGCGCGCCGTGTTCGCCGACGACAGGATCACCGTCATCGAGGACCGCGCCGTCGGGGTCGAGACCGAGGGCGACGAGGTGGTCGTGGTGACCCGCAGCGGGCAGCGGGCCCGCGGGGCCCGGGTGCTGGTGGCGACCGGGCGGTCCCCGCGCACCGCCGCGCTGGACCTGGACGCGGCCGGGGTGAAGACCGACGACCGCGGCTTCGTCGTGGTCGACGCCCAGCAGGCCACCTCCAACCCGCGGATCTACGCCGCCGGTGACGTGTCCGGGGCCCCGCAGTACGTCTACGTCGCCGCCGCGTTAGGGCGGGTGGCCGCGCTCAACGCCACCGGCGCGGCCGGGCCGCGCCCGGCGACGGTCGACTACACCGGGATGCCCGGGGTGGTGTTCACCCGCCCGCAGCTCGGCACGGCAGGGCTCACCGAGGCCCAGGCGCTGGCCGCGGGACACCGCTATGAGTGCCGGGTGCTCGGCCTGTCCGATGTTCCCCGCGCGCTGGCCAACCGCGACACCCGCGGTGTGGTCAAGCTGGTCGCCGACGCCGACACCGGCAGATTGCTCGGGGTGCACGCTGCCGCCGACGCGGCCGGGGAGATCACGCTCGCCGCCACCTACGCGATCAAAGCCGGCATGACCGTCGACGAGATCGCCGACGCCTGGGCGCCGTACCTGACGATGGCCGAGAGCCTGCGCATCGCGGCCGGGTTGTTCCGCAACGAGATGCCCACCTCCTGCTGCGCCTGACCCCGCAGCCCACCCCCTCACTCGATCTCCAGAAGGGACGTTCCTGTCGTGAGCATCGACGCCGACCACCTCGCCACCCGACTCGGTGAGACCATCAGCTCCGCCCCCGGGACGGACGGGGCCGCGATGGGCTGGCTGTGGCCGGCGCTGCTGCGCGAGCTCGCCCGCGGCCGCCCGGTCACCGTCGAGGACCTCGCCCGGGTGACCGGCCGCAGCGCCGCCGAGGTGCGTGACGGGCTGGGTGGGTTGTCGAACACCGAGTACGACGAGCACGGCGCGGTGGTCGGGCACGGGATCACGCTGCGCGAGACCCCGCACCGGTTCACCGTGGACGGCCAGGTGCTCTACACCTGGTGCGCGCTGGACACCCTGATCTTCCCCACCGTCCTGGACCGGCCCGCACACGTCGTCTCACCCACCCCGGGCAGCGGCGAGCCGGTCACCCTGACGGTCGATCCCGCCGCCGGGGTCACCGCGCTCGACCCGGCGACCGCGGTGGTGTCGGTCCTGGTCCCCGACGGCGGCTCGTCGAGTGTGCGGGCGTCGTTCTGCGACCAGGTGCACTTCTTCGCCACCCCCGCCGCCGCCCGCGACTGGCTCGCCGAGCACCCCGGCGGCACCGTGCTGAGCGTCGCCGACGCCTTCGACCTGGGCCGGCGCCTGGCCCACGACCTGATCGCCGGCCGACCCGGCTGCTGCTGACCCGACCCAACGGGAGAACTCATGTCCGCCTACACCCCCGCCGTCCTCGGCGAGGACCTCGCCGTGGCCGCGCTGGCCGGCTACCTGGGCACCAAGGCCATGGAACTGGTCAGCACGAGACTCTACGAACTCGAATCCGCGGCCGACCGGGCCCGCGAGGACACCGCCCGACCCGGGGCGCCCTATCGCATCGCCGCGGAGAAACTCACCGCGCTGGCCGGGCTGGACCTGAGCGAACAGCAGCTCGACCAGGTGACGCTGGGCTTGCACTACGGCCTGGCGATCTCCTGGGCCCCGCTCTACGGGCAGCTGCGCCGCACCACCCGGATGCGCCCGATCCGGGCCGGGCTGGCCACCGGGACGGCGATGAGCGTGCTCGCCGATGAGTTGATGACCCCCGCGTTCGGGTTCTCCGCCCCGAACCTGGAATACCCGCTGGCCACGCACCTGCGCGGGGTCGCCGCCCACCTGGTGTTCGGGCTGGCCGTCGCCGCGGTCACCGAGACCGCCTGGAGCCTGCGCGGCCGCCGCCCCTGAACATGCCGACCCGGGCATCCGCCCCGGATCCCGGGGAACATCCCTTCTCGCATCCAGAAAGGTCCCACCATGACACCGGTTCTCTACCCGGCGCTGCGCCGGTTGCTCGACGACGGCGCGCAGCTGGTCGAGGTCCTACCCGCAGGCGAGTACCTCGAGATGCACCTGCCGGGCGCGGTCAACACCCCGCTCAAGTCCCTCGACGCCGCCACCACCACCGCCAGCCTGGACCGGGAGCGGCCGGTCATCGTGTACTGCTGGGACGCCCTTTGAGACATGAGCCCACGAGCCGCGTGCCGGCTCGCCACGCTCGGGTTCACCCAGGTCTTCGACTACGTGCCGGGCAAGGTCGACTGGCTCGCTCGCAACCAGCCGGTCGAGGGGACCGACGCCGGCACCCGGGCGATCGGCCGGTACCTGCGCCAGGAGGTGAGCACCGCCCGGCCGGAGGAGACCATCTCGCAGGTCCGGGCCCGGGTCGCTCGATCCGCGCACCGGTTCGCGCTGGTCACCACCGCGGATGGCACCCTGCTCGGGCGGTTGCGCGCTGCCGTCCTTGACGACGCCGATCCCTTCCGGGCGGTGGGTGAGGTGATGGAGGCCGGGCCGTCCACGCTGCGCCCGAACGAGCCGGCCGCCGCGATCAAGAGCCGGCTGGTCGACAGGGGGCTGACCTACGCGATCGTCGCCGACCCGGATGGGCGCCTGCTGGGCACGGTGCATCCCGGCGACCTGTGACCGGACGAGTCCGGCGCTGGCGAGCGCTGTTGCAGCCGCGGTGGCGACGTCGCGGCATCCGAACGAAACCTGCACGACCGTTGAGGAGGTCATGAACATGATGGACGGAATGATGACGGACGGAATGACGGCGGGGATGGGGCTGTGGATGGTCCTGTTCCTCGTCACGATCGTCGCGCTGCTCGGGCTGGCCGCTGTGGGCAGCGTGTCGGTCTACCGGCGGTTGCGTACGCGGCGGCGCGACGTCGCCGCCGTCGGTGGTGACACCGCACGGGACCGGTTGCGCGAGCGCTACGCCGCCGGCGAGATCGACGATGAGGAGTACGAGCGCCGCCTTTCCACGCTCACCCACTGGGGCTGACGGCGCCCGCGGTCGACCCCGCCACTCCGGGCATGGCCCTGAGAAGCCGACGAAGTGTCCCCCGGGTCGATCGACGGCACCGGGGTGCTCGAGGTCGAGGTCACCAGCACTGCACAGGACAACTCGCTGGCCGGATCGTGGCCATCGTGCAGGCCGAGCAGGCCCGCAAGGGCAACGGCCAGCGTCTCGCCGACCGGATCGCGAAACCCCTCGTCCCGGGGTTCTGGTCGCCGCAGCGTTGACCGCCGTGATCGGCGGCCTGCTCGGGGATCCGCTGTTGTGGATCGAGCGTGTCCTGGTCGTGCCGGTCGCCGCGTCGCCGTGCGCGCTGGCGATCTCGGTCCCGCGTGGTCGCCGCGGTCGGCGCCGCCGGCAAGATCGGTGTCCTGGACAAGGGTGGCGGGGCACTGGAGGCCCTGGGCCCGGGTCCGGCGGATCGCGCTGGACAAGACCGCACCCCTGACCCGCAACCGGCCTGTGGTGGTCGAGGTGGTCACCGTCGGTGGCGTGACCCGCCAGCAGGTCCTGGCGCTGGCGGCCGCGCTGGAGGCGCGTAGCGAACCCTCCGGTGGCGCGGGCCATCCTGGCCGCCGTCGACCGGCCCACCTCGGGGCCGCGGAAGTGGAGGCGGTGCCCGGCGCGGGCTGATTGGACAACGATGGTCGGACGCTGCGGCTGGGCCGCCCCGGCTGGATCGACCCCGGCGAGCTGGCCGAGACCACCGGGCGGATGCAGGCCGACGGGGCCACCGCGGTACTCGTCGAGGCCGACAGGGCGCTGCTCGGGGCGATCGCGGTCCGCGACGACTCCGCCCCGAAGTCGCCCGGTCGCCGCGCTCACTTCCTCGGCCCACGGCGGCTGCGTGGCGGTGACCGCACCACCACGCGGTTCGGCACGACCGGTGGGGTTCGCCGAGATCACCGAGCGGGGGCGCACGGTTGCAGCAGATCGCGATAACCTCTCATCGTCAACAGCCTCAGCGTGAGCGTGAGTCGTCGTCGGGCTGCTCCTCGCGGCCGACCCCCTGCGTGACCATCTCGGACGGGGCGGCGCGGCCACCGATGTGGGCCTCCTCGCGGAACCGCTCGACGAGGTGCGGGTAGTGCAGCTCGAACGCCGGGCGCTCCGAGCGGATCCGGGGCAGCTCGGTGAAGTTGTGCCGCGGCGGCGGGCAGGTCGTGGCCCACTCCAACGAGTTGCCGAACCCCCACGGGTCGTCCACCGTGACCACCCGGCCGTAGCGGTAGCTCTTGAACACGTTCCACAGGAACGGCAGCGTCGAGGCACCCAGCACGAACGCCCCCACCGAGGAGATCGAGTTCAACATCGTGAAACCGTCCTGGGGCTGGTAGTCGACGTAGCGCCGCGGGAAGCCCTCGTTGCCCAGCCAGTGCTGCACCAGGAACGTCAGGTGGAAACCGACGAACGTCAACCAGAAGTGGACCTTGCCCAGGGTCTCGTCCATCATCCGGCCGGTCATCTTCGGGAACCAGAAGTAGATACCCGAATACGTCGCGAACACGATCGTGCCGAACAGCACGTAGTGGAAGTGCGCCACCACGAAGTAGGTGTCGGTGACGTGGAAGTTGATCGGCGGGCTGGCCAGCAGGACCCCGGTCATGCCGCCGAACAGGAACGTGGCGGCGAACCCGATCGCGAACAGCATCGGCGTCTCGAACGTCAGCTTGCCGCGCCACATCGTGCCGATCCAGTTGACGAACTTGATACCGGTCGGGATCGCGATGAGGAAGCTGGTGAGGGAGAAGAACGCCAGCAGCACCGCGCCGGTGGCGAACATGTGGTGTGCCCACACCGCGATCGACAGCACGGTGATCGCGACGGTCGCGAACACCATCGTCTTGTAGCCGAACAGCGGCTTGCGGCTGAACACCGGGAAGACCTCGGTGACGATGCCGAAGAACGGCAGCGCCACGATGTAGACCTCGGGATGGCCGAAGAACCAGAACAGGTGCTGGTAGAGGATCGTGCCGCCGTTGGCGGGGTCGAACACGTGCCTGCCCAGGTGGCGGTCCATCAGCAGGCCGAACAGCGCCGCGGTGAGCACCGGGAACGCGATCAGGATCAGGATCGCGGTGAAGAAGATGTTCCACGTGAAGATCGGCATCCGGAACATCGTCATGCCCGGTGCCCGCATGCAGACGATCGTGGTGATGAAGTTGACCCCGCCGAGGATCGTGCCCAGCCCGGCGACGATCAGGCCGGTGATCCACAGGTCGCCACCGACGCCCGGGGAGTAGGTGGGGTTCGACAGCGGGGTGTAGGCGAACCAGCCGAAGTCGGCGGCCCCGCCCGGGGTGAGGAAGCCCGAGAGCACCGTCAGGCCGCCGAACAGGAACAGCCAGTAGGAGAACGCGTTGAGCCGGGGGAAGGCGACGTCCGGCGCCCCGATCTGCAGCGGCACGATGTAGTTCGCGAAGCCGAACAGGATCGGGGTGGCGTAGAGCAGCAGCATGATCGTGCCGTGCATCGTGAACAGCTGGTTGTACTGCTCACCGGACAGGAACTGCTGGCCCGGCACGGCCAGCTCGCCGCGCATCAGCAGCGCCATCGCGCCGCCTGCCAGGAAGAACGCGAACGACGTGACCAGGTACAGGATCGCTATGTCCTTGGGGTCCGTCGTCCGCAGCATCTTCAGGAATGTGGATCCCTTGCCGGACCGGCGCGCCGGGTACGGGCGCGACGTGATCGGCTTCGGGGCGACGGCTGTCACTGGAGGCTCCCGCACTGGGGCCTGGCTGCTCAAGACCCCGGACTTCGTAGGTCGGTATGGACTGGCTCGGATCGTAGCTCTATGCGCTGTAGAAGCGCTACATGCTGTAGAACAAGCAGCGCTGGTGCAGCCTGCCGCGGAGACCAGCAACGGCGTGGGGGTCGAACACCCTCATCCGAATCCGGGGGCGGCCAGGAGGGATCAACCGTGGCGACACCGGTTGAGCAGCCGAGCGGGATGGGGGGCGGTGCAACGCGGTTCGCTCGCCGCGGCCGGGTGGTCCTTGGCGGACCTGGACCTCGTCGCCGAACGCAAGCGCGTCGAAGAACCGGGACGCCGCCTCGGTGGTTAGGTGGAGGTAGCCCGCCGAGGGGTGGCCCAGGGCGCCCTCGTGGAAGGCGATCCCACCGAGGGCGAAGAACACCGCATAGTGCACGGATGCGCTGTTGAACCGGCTGTGGTGATAGCGGCTGGCCGGTCGCGGTGGCGAGGTTCGTGGCGAGCGAGGGCGTCGCGAAGTACAGCGCGGGATGCGCCGCCAGGAGGCGTACTCCTCGATGCTGATGCGGTGGCGCCGGCACAATGCCGGGATCGAGTACTCGTCGCGGATCCTCGACAGGTTCACGCCATCCGCTCCGCCGCGGTCACCGGACGCCGCTGCCGCGACGCGCCGACCTCGCTCTCGCCCCGGTCGCTGAACGCGATCCTGCTGCCGCGAACCCGGCGGCGATAACCATCGTCGCAGTCACCAAGACGATGTCCCCGAGCACGTACTGCCCCTCCCACGTGGGGCGTGCCGGGTGTGCCGACCGGGTCAGGGATTTTTCGAGGTCAGCAGCCGCGTCGTGGCGACCGCGAGTTCCTGCGCCGGGCGAGCTATCCGGTGCGACGCCGATGCCAATTTGTGGCCCTCTGTCGTCGCTGCCGTCGGCTCCCGACTCCATCGATCGGGTGGTGGTGCGAGCAGTCGTCAGGCCTGTGACAGATAGGTCGACACTGCGGCGAAGAGCGCAAATCCCGCGACGATGTAGAACGCATCGCGTCGGCCACTGGCCTCGTCGTGCGCCTGTGGCAGCATCTCCTCGAGAGCGACACTGAGCAGCGCACCACCGGTGAAGGCGAGCACCGAGAACGTGACGAGGTCGGGAGCGTCACGCAGCGCGAAGTAGCCCAGTGCGGCGCCGATCAGGATCGGCACGGCGAAACTCGCAGCCGCGAGGATCCGCCGGGCGCGTCCCAGGCCGGCTCGTCGCAAGGTCGCCGAGGCCGCGAAGCCCTCGGGAAAGTCTGCGGGGGCCTGGCCAAGCGCCAGCAGCACGCCGAGAGCAGGGTTGACGACGGTGCCGGTTCCGATTAGGACGCCGTCGCTGAACAGGTCCAGTCCAACTCCGCCGTACACGGCCCACGCCCGGCCCTCTCCGCCACCACGCTGTTGCAACCGCTCGGTCGCCGCATCGATGCCGAGGAACAGACCGGCGCCGGCGACGAAGGCCAGCATCGGGACCCAGGGAGGTGAAACCTCCAGCGCTCGGGGCATCACCTCCAGACCAACCACGGCAACCACGATGCCGACCGCAACGTGCAGCGCGGCGCTCAGGACCGCCGGCGATACCTCCCGAACCTCGGCGAGCAGCCCGCCGAGAAAGTTCGCGCCGGCCGGAATCAGGGCGAGTAGGACAACCGTCAAAGACGGTGACATGAGCGGCCGCTATCCCTGTCGTCATCTACCGACTCCATCTCGCCTGCCGGCTCACCCGGCACTTGGCGAGTAACCTCCATTGCAGCGCGTTTGTCCGCGGGTGCGGGTGTCGGCGCGTACTCGCGGAAGTTCGGCATGGGGCGTGCGGCCTGCGGGTCGTCGGTCAACCACCACGGCGGGACGGTTGCGGTCTTCGGCCCGTGCAGGCGGTCGAGATGGCGGTCGATCCGACGCTGCTCACGCCGCTCGCTGCGGTTCCACTGCAGGAACATCCCGGTGAACATGAACATGACGACGATGTCGCCGAAGACCCACAGCAGGCCGCCGCCGATCTGCTGGTCGTCCAGTGGGTCGGTACCCCAGGCCTGCCCGACTTCGACGAAGTAGTCGGCGGCGAGCAAGGTGTTCATCTGCATGATCGGTATGCCCAGGATGATGTGAGCCGGTCCGAGCCCGAGAATCAGCATGAGCCGGAAGACGAACGGCAACGGGTTGGGCAGTGGGTCGTACCCGAGCAGCGGCCAGTACAGCAGCGTTCCGACGAGGACGAAGTGCACATGCGTCAGGTTGTGCAGGAAGTCGTTGGTCAACGTCGCCTCGAACAGCGGGCTGTAGATCAAGACGAAGGGGCTGACCACGAACAGGCCGTACGCCACGAGCGGATGGGTGAGCAAGCGAAACGGTCGACTGTGTACGACTGCGAGCAGCAGCCGCCGAGGCTGCGGCGGCAGCGTGCGAAGAGCCAGGGTGACCGGTGCGGCCATGCCCAGCGGTGCGGGCGCGATCATCTGTAGGAGCATGTGCTGGATGGAGTGCATGCTGAACATCGCGGTGTCGTAGACACCGACCGATGAGCTGGTCGCGACGATGATCACGCCGAGTCCGACGAACCACAGCAAGGTCCGAGAGACAGGCCAGCTCGTGCCGCTGGCCCTCAAGGTACGGACACCCAGCACGTAGACCGCCGCCGCCAACAGCACCGGCAGCACGACCCACGGGTCGAACGTCCACGAGGTGAGGACCCCGATGGGGGTGAGTGGGGGCGGGATCTGGTCGCCGTGCGCGAGTATGCCGTCCATCAGTCGGCCCTACGATCCTGCTGCGGAACCTCGACGTCGGGGGGTTGCACGGACCCGCGCTCCAGCGATTCCGCAGTGGACGCGGGCTCGACGTCGACTTTCTCGGACGGAGCCGGTACGGCGTCCGAGGCGAGTCCGGCGATGAGCGCGCGACGATCCTCAGCGCGACCCCTCCGATCGGGATCGGTGAACTGTGCGATCAACAATCCGGTGACGACCACCAGCAGTAGGCCGAGGACGACGAACAGCGGCCAGATCTCCCGGCGCCCGGTGATGGCGTAGCTGGCCAGCGTCGCGGCGGTCATCCGAGCAGCCCCGCCCAGTAGGGCCAGAAGCGGACGACCACGAGCAGGGCGACTGCGAGCAGCCACGCTGCGAGCACTGCACCGTGGTAGTCGGCGAACCGCGCGCCCAGCCGTGTAGCGCCGCGCCAACAAAACCGTCCGGCGGTGAGGTTGTACAGCGTCGTGTACCAGAACACCGAGATCGTGACGACCCACACGGCCATGCAGTACGGGCAGAGCGCCCCGATGACGTACAGACTCTGCCCGATCAGCCAGTGCACGAACAGCATTCCGGCGGACGCTCCGGCCTGCAGACCCAGCCACATCCAGCGAGGCAGCGCCGCACCTCCGACGACCGCCACGCCGATTGTCGCCACCACGGGGAACGCGACCAGACCGATGAGCGGATTGGGAAAACCGAGGAGCTCCGACTGCGGCGACGTCATGATCGACCCGCAGGAGAGAACCGGGTCGATGCTGCACGCGGGAACGAACTCCGGGTCCTCGAGCAGCGAGATGCGATCGAGGGTCAGGGCGAATGCGGCGGCGGTTCCGATCGCGCCGCCGACGAACAGGATCCAGCCGACGGCTCGAGCCAGGAACGTGTCGATGTCGTGGTCGGGCGCGACATTACGTACCCGCACGTCCAGCGGAGACATGCCTGCGCCTATCGGGCGAGCGCGCGGTCGAGTTGCGAGCGGAGGTCATCGAGGGACTCGGGCTGGATGCGGACCCCGTCGAGGAAGAAGGTCGGGGTGCCCTGTACTCCAGCCGCCTCACCGTCGGCTCGGTCCCGACGGACCCGTTCCAAGGTGGCGGGATCGGCCACGGCCTCGTCATAGGCAGCCATGTCGAGACCGAGATCGGCGGCGAAGCCGCGGAAGACGTCCGCCTTGGACACCTGCTGCTCGCCCCACTCCGCCTGGGTTTCGAACATCCTCTGGTACATCGCCTCGAACTGACCCTGCTGTGCGGCTGCTTCCACCGCCACGGCGGCGTTCTCCGCGTTGGCGTGGCTGGTGATGGGGAAGTACCGCGCGACGAACGTGACGCGGTCGCCGTACTCCGCGCGGAGCTGCTCGACGGCGGGGTAGGCGGCTCGGCAGGCCTCGCACTCGAAGTCGAGGAACTCGACGAAGGTGACCCCGCCCTCGGGTGCAGTGGACAAGCGGTGGCTGTCCTCACGGACCAGGATCTCGCGCGGGACCTGTTCGCCGGCCGTCGTGTTGTCGGCCGCGTTCTCGGTGAACTCGGGAACAGAGGTGCTGCCGCGGGCGAGGAGCAGTGCGGCGACGAGCACAGCAGCGACCACCAGGACGACGGTCAGGGTGGCCCGGAGGTTCTTGGTCATGATCCCTCTCGTGGGGTCGGTATCAGTGTCGGTGGGACTGGGGCCCAAGCCCCTGCAGCGTCCGGGCGGCTCGATCGAACGTGGACGGTTAGGTCGAATTTGATGAGCGGCCGTCCTTTTGAGCGACGTTCGCAGTGGATCAGGGAGGACCGGGGACGCCGGTGCTCACGACTGATTTGCGCCGTCGTAGAGGACGGGCCGTTATCGCCTCGTGCGTGCTACCGGTCCTGTTCAGGCCGGTGTCTGATCAGATTCGCGCGATGCCGACGGCGAGCAGGCGATTGCGTCCTGCGACGAGCCGTCGAGGCGCCCACGGCGGCATGCCGCCGTAGGATGCTCTTCGCGCCAGAACCAGGCTGGCCACGATAAGTACGGCCACTGCGACGGCGGCACCGGAGTGCGGCGTGCAGTCGGGCGCGACGACGCGGGCGGAGACCGGGGCAGCGGTGGCCGCCGCAGCCTCACACACGAGGTCGTGACCGATCCCGTGGCCGACGTCCTGGACCACGGCGGTCGAGTTTCCGCCGACCGGAGCCAGGACCGCCTGGCAGGCGAACAGCTGGGCCAGGACGGCAACCGCGAGGACGACGCGCACGCGCCAGCTCACCGCGAGACGGCGGGGGCGGCTCTGACGCTCGACACTCATGACGTTCCGAACGATAACAACTGCGGGCCGGTACAGCGGGGGAGCCCTGGCCCGGTCGGGCCCGGGGCCCGCCCTGCGACGGCCGGAAGCCGGGCGGCGTCACTACCGGTCGAACGACACGTGGACATGGTCCATGTGGTTGGCGGTCACTCCGCCCCGGTCCTCCATCGTTTCCCAGCCCGACCCGAAGTTGATGCGCTGTCGGTAGATCACGTACTTGATCCCGAGCCGGTCCATGTTGTCGACGGCGTACTCCGCCAGGTCCTCACCGGGGTCCCGATCCACCATGAGATCGAGGGCGCGGCCGCTGGGATGATCGGAGCTGCCCGCCCGTCCGGCGACGCCGTAGACGGTTTCGACGTCGAAGCGGCAGCGGAGCTCGATTCCGGCCTCGCCGACAGCGCTCTGCACCGTCTCGAAGCCGGAGTCGCCGTCGTCGCAGCGGGAGGCACGTCGCTTCTCCTCGCGGGCCGCTGCCTCCGCAGCGGCGGCATCGGCCTCGGCGCGCTGCTGATCGACGAGGGCGACTGTCTTGATGAGAGCGTCCGCGTCGAATGTCGTCGGTTCGGGTGCAACCGGCTCGACGCTGGGCAGGAGGGCGGGGGCGTCCAGGGCCGCGGGCGCCTCGGCTGCTTCGAGTTGCACGGACGCCTGGGCGACCGCGGGGGCGGCCCCCGGCGGGTGCTCGCCCGTCAACATCGCCCCACAGCCGGCAGCGGTCACCGCCAGCACACCGGTTGAGGCGTACCGGGTGAGTGAACCTGTGGAGGCCGAACAACGGTGATGACCATGTGATTTCTGTACGTGCGCCATCGATCGGCGCCGGGGGGCGCTGTGCCGTGCCACGAACGACCTTTCGTGCCGGACGGCCGGTCGGAGTCGGGCGGGGAGCAGGCGGAGCGGGGAGCGTCCGTTTCCGTTCCGTGACAGGCCGTGGTGGGGAAACCATAGGAAACCGGCAGGCTGGGTCGCACGCGGGGTACGCCGTGTCGCGGTGACCGCACCTCGCGATGCTGTGAACGGTTGCCCATGAACCTCGAAGCGTCGCTTCCGGGCCGCTGCAGGATCCGGCCGGAGCTACTCGCGTCCGAGACGCAGCGCCGCGGCCACCCCTCCGCCGAATAGTACGACTGCCGCGACCATCAATGGCCAGATGGGCATGCCCGTTGTCCACCGGTGCGACAGACGCAACAGCGGCTGCTGGAGGTGCGGCGATCGCATCACGGGTGCCCATCGTCGGACAGCACGCGGTACCCGACCTCGTATGCCCCGGCACGGTCGAGCGACCGGAGTGGGACCAAGAGTGAATCGCCTTCGGATGTGAGATCGCCTCCCCGCCGATCCGCGCCGTCCGGACCGATCACCGTGACCGTGCTGAATTCGGCCTGCATGGCCTGGTTGAACGTCAACGTGAGACGTTCGGGCGCGGTCGTGATGCGGGCACCGTCAACGGGGTCGCTTCCAGTCAGCTGAGTACGGGCGAAGGCGGGTGCGGTGACGAGCAGTAGCCATATGGCTCCGATAGCGAGCACGACGGCCACGCGCCCCGCGACGTGAACGGATCTGTCCACGTCTTCTCCTGGCGGGACCGGTACTGCATACCGGGACTCTCAGCGGAACGGAGCCGCCGTCGTGACGACCGAAAGTAACTGTCCCGGCCGCCACGCCATACCGCCGCCCGGCCCCGGGGCCTGCTAGACCCCGACTCCACGATCCTGCAGCCAGGGAGTCGGGTCGATCTTGGAGCGGTCGTCGTCCCATATCTCCAGGTGGAGGTGCGGCCCGGTCGAGAAGCCGCGGTTGCCCACCTCGGCGATCTGTTGGCCGGCTGATACCTGCTGCCCGACCTCGACGTAGGTGCTGTTGATGTGCCCGTAGACCGAACGGGTGCCGTCAGGGTGGCGCAGTACGACCCAGAGGCCGAACCCGGTGGCCGGCCCGGACTCCTCCACCACGCCGTCGGTGACCGCGAAGATCGGTGTTCCGATACTGTTGGCCACGTCCAGACCGTCGTGGTTCCGGCCCCAGCGTGGTCCGGCGGACGACGTCACGCGGCCGGCGACCGGCTGCGCGAAGACGCTGTCCCCGAACAACGCGGCCCCGGGCGCACCTGCCGCGAGCGCGGCGTCGAGGATCGCGGCACGTCGGGCGAGTTCCTGGCCGATCTCCACGGCTTTCGCGAGGTTCTGGACGTCGACCTGTGACGCCTCGTCGAGATCCGCTGCTGCCAGCGCTCCGGGTAGGGGCTGGTCACCGCCGACGCCCTTCGGCACACCCGTCGATTCGTCGTCGCCTCCGTTCGGCCCGACAACCGGGAGCAGAGCAGTCAGCAACACGGGCGCGGGCTCGTCGGCGGTCGTCACGATGACGGTCTCGCTTCCGGCCACCGCTGCACCGGCTGCCAGGGCCGCGATGGTGATCCGCACACGAGAAGTCGTACCGGGTGGCGGCGGCAGACGGTGCACCCCGGAAGTCGCGACGATGCTCAGCGGCACCATGCGATCGGGATCGGCCGTCCGGGCGCCGCTGGGGGAGCGGTGGCGCGCCAAGGACTGTCCTTCTCGACTGGTTCGACGGTCGTTCTGGTCTCGACGGCGGCGCCGGGCGGGAGTGGGAGATCCGACCGCCGGGGATCGATCGGTCTCCCGCCGTGACCGGTTCGTGACCGGAGCGGCCGAAGGGTAGCAGAACGGGTTTAGGGGCATTTTGGGGGTGCTTCACCCACGTTCTCGGTGCGCGCCTCCTTGGGACACGCACTCCGTGAGCCTGCTCGGGTGCAACAGCTGCGGGGGGCGGCCGGAGCGGGTGCGGCTCATGCGTCAGCGCGAACATGGCGCCGGTGGCCGCGGCGCGGAGACGTGCTGCCGTTGGCGCGTCGTGGACATGATCCTCTCCCTACATCGGACGGCTCCGGACCGTGACGCCTACAGGGGCGGGAACTCGATCGGGTGCACTTCCGTGTCCTCGCGTGTGCGACGCCGTTCTACCGGACGTAGAGCAATG
>JAKDLE010000315.1 GCA_030453005.1 Pseudonocardia sp.
GCATCTCGACCGCTGTCTCACCTGGTCGTCGCCACCGCGGGGGCCCGTCCGGGCACGAGCACGCCGGTCACTAGCCGCGACGCCCACTCCAGCAGCTCGACGTCGCGCAGCGGCGCCCCTCCGATCCGGTCCCCCTCGACCGGCCTGGGCAGGATCACCACCCGCGCCGCCGGCTTGTACTGCGCCTTGGGGTGCAGGCGCTTCAACCGCAGCTGCGCGGAGTCGGGCAGGTCCACGGGCCCGACGCGGATCGTGTTGCCCGCGCCCGCGCCCGCGACCTCGGCGATGCCGTGTGCCCGGCACATCTGGCGGAATGCCGCGACCGCGAGCAGGTTGCGCACCGGGACCGGTGACTCACCGTAGCGGTCGGTGAGCTCCTCGACGATCGCGTCGAGGGCCGCCGCGTCGCCCGCCTCAGCGATCTTGCGGTAGACCTCCAGCCGTAGCCGCTCGCCGGTGACGTAGTCGTGGGGCACGTGCGCGTCGACCGGCAGGTCCACGCGCACCTCGGCGAGCGTCTCCTCCTCGCCGTCCCCCGCGCCAGCGTGCGTGCGGAACGCCGCCACGGCCTCGCCGACGAGCCGGATGTAGAGGTCGAACCCGACGCCCGCGATGTGCCCGGACTGCTCGGCGCCCAGGATGTTGCCCGCCCCGCGGATCTCCAGGTCCTTCATGGCCACGGCCGCGCCCGCACCCAGCTCGGAGTGCTGGGCGATGGTGGCGAGCCGGTCGTGCGCGGTCTCGGTGAGCGGGTGCTCGGGCGGGAACAGGAAGTAGGCGTAGCCGCGTTCGCGGCCCCGCCCGACCCGGCCACGCAGCTGGTGCAGCTGGGACAGCCCGAGGGTGTCGGAGCGCTCGACGACCAGCGTATTGGCGTTGGAGATGTCCAGGCCGTTCTCGACGATCGTGGTGCAGACGAGCACGTCGGACTCGCCCGACCAGAACCCCGCCACGGTGCGCTCGAGCAGGTCCTCGTTCATCTGCCCGTGCGCCACGGCGATGCGCGCCTCCGGCACCAGGTCGCGGATCCTCCTGGCGGCCCGGTCGATCGTCGAGACCCGGTTGTGCACGTAGAACACCTGGCCGTCGCGCAGCAGCTCGCGCCGGATCGCGGCCGCGACCTGCTTGTCGTCGTAGCCACCGACGTAGGTGAGCGTAGGGTGGCGGTCCTCGGGCGGGGTGGTGATCGTCGACATCTCACGGATGCCCGCGAGGCTCATCTCCAGCGTGCGCGGGATCGGCGTGGCGCTGAGCGTGAGCACGTCGACGTGCGTGCGCAGCGCCGTGATGTGCTCCTTGTGCTCCACCCCGAAGCGCTGCTCCTCGTCGACGATCACGAGGCCGAGGTCCTTCCACCGCACGCTCGTCTGCAGCAGCCGGTGCGTGCCCACGACGATGTCGACATCGCCCTCGGCCAGCCCGGTGGTCGTTTCTCGGGCTTCGACGTTGTCGGTGAACCGCGACAGCCCCCGCACGGTGACGGGGAACGCGCGCATCCGCTCGGTGAACGTGTCGAGGTGCTGGGTGGCGAGCAGCGTGGTGGGGACGAGCACGGCCACCTGCTTGCCGTCCTGCACCGCCTTGAACGCCGCACGCACCGCGATCTCGGTCTTGCCGAACCCGACGTCGCCGGAGATCACGCGGTCCATCGGGACCGGGCGCTCCATGTCGGCCTTCACCTCGTCGATCGCGGCGAGCTGGTCGGGCGTCTCGGTGTAGGGGAAGGCGTCCTCCATCTCGCGCTGCCACGGGGTGTCGGCGGCGAAGGCGTGCCCGGGCGCGGACTGGCGCGCCGCGTAGAGCTGCACGAGCTGTGCCGCGATCTGCCGGACGGCCTTGCGCGCACGGCCCTTGGTCTTGGCCCAGTCGCCGCCGCCGAGCTTGTTGAGCGTGGGCACCTCGCCGCCGACGTAGCGGCTGATCTCGTCGAGCGCGTCGGTCGGCACGAACAGCCGGTCGGCGGGCTGGCCCCGCTTGGAGCTCGCGTACTCCAGCACCAGGTACTCGCGGGTGGCGCCGGAGACCGTGCGCTCCTTCATCTCCACGAACCGCCCGATGCCGTGCTGGGAGTGCACGACGTGGTCACCCGGCTGGAGCGTGACGAGATCGACGGTGTTGCGCCGCTTGCTGGGCAGCTTGGGGGCGTCGACGCCCGCAGCGCGGTTGCCGGTGAGGTCGGCCTCCGACAGCACCACGAGCGGACCGGCGGTGAAGCCCTGGGTGAACCGCCCGCAGGTGACGGTGACGAGCCCCTTGTCCGGGTCCTCTTCGAGGGTGTCCAGCAGCACGGACGGCACGTCGGCCTCGCGCAGCTGCTCCAGGGCGCGCTGCGCCGTGCCGTGCCCGCCGACGACGAGCACCGCGGTGCCCCCGGTGGCCACGTGGGCACGCAGGTCGACCAGCGCCCGGTCGGTGTCGCCGCGGTAGGACTCCACCTCGTGCACCGGCGGGGCGAGCACGTCGTCGCGGCCCGACAGCAGCGGGCTCAGCGTGACCGTGGGGCGGCCGGTGTCCGACGCGTGCACCAGCACGTCGTTCAGGTCGCGGTAGGCCGAGGCGCCGACGTCGATCGGGGAGTCCCCGCCCACGCCAGCCGCAAACCAGGACGCCTCCAGGAACTCCTGGCCGGTGCGGACGAGGTCGCGGCTGCGGGTGCGGATCCGTTCGGGGTCGGCGAGCAGCACGAGCGCGTCCGCCGGGAGCAGGTCGGTGAGCAGCTCCAACTCGCCCCCGGTGAGCACCGGGACCAGCGACTCCATGCCCTCCGACGGGATGCCCTCGGCGAGGTTGGCGAGCAGCTCGCGCAGCGGGGGGTTGTTGTCGTGCGTGCGGGCGAGCGCGGCGGCCCGCTCCCGGACGGGCGCGGTGAGCAGCAGCTCGCGGCAGCCCGGGGCGTGCAGCTCGTCGACGGGCGCCACCGAACGCTGGTCGGCCACGGAGAACGAACGCAGCTCACTGACCTCGTCGCCCCAGAACTCCACGCGCAGCGGCTGGTCGGCCGTGGGTGGGAACACGTCGACGATCCCGCCGCGCACCGCGAACTCCCCGCGCGCGGTGACCATCTCCACCCGGGTGTAGGCCAGCTCGACCAGCCGCTCCAGGAGCGCCTCGAAGTCGGTGGTGTCGCCGACGCGCAGGCGGACCGGGTCCAGCCGGCCCAGCCCGGGCGCGATCGGCTGGATCAGGCTGCGGGCGGCGGTGACGACGACCCGCGGCGCCGTGGCCGGGTCGGCCAGCCTGCGGAAGATCGACAACCGGCGGCCGACGGTGTCCGGGCGGGGCGAGAGGCGTTCGTGCGGCAGCGTCTCCCACGACGGGAGGACGGCGACGGCGTCCGGACCCAGCAGATCCGAGGCGGCGGCGCCCAGGTCCTCGGCCTCGCGGTCGGTGGCGGTGACGGCGAGCACCGTGCGGTCGGCGCCGTCGGGCGCCGCGAACGCCGCGGCCAGGAACGGACGCAGCGCCGCCGGGCCCTCGACGCGCAACGCCGGGACCTCACCGGCACGGGTGTCGCGCGCGGCGTCGACGACGGCGCGCAGATCGGAGTCGGAGGCAACGGTGCGGAGCAGACCGGCGAGCTTGGCCACGGTTGTCGAATACCCCTTGATGGCGGGTGGGCGCACGCGGAACAGACCCCTACCCGGGACAGATGCCCGGTCGGGGTCTCATTCCCCAGCCTACGCCCGCGCCGCCCGGCACAGCGGCGGGCCCGGACGCCTCGGCGGCGGCGGTTCGGAAACCGTGCCACCACGCTCAGCTACGTCAAGCAGGCACCGGGTCCGGGCAGGCGTGCCCAAGGAGCACAACATGTTCTGCGGGTACCGGGGAGCCCGGTAGTCCTCCACGCGCGGCGCAGGTCCGGTACTCCGGCCACGGGGTGTCTCAGCCTGAGACTCCGGCCGCCGCCCGTTCGGCGTCGCGTGTGCCACAGTCGGGCCAGGAGCGAGAACGCCAGGCGAGGCGTTCTACGGAGGTGTCGGGGATGGGTCAGCGCGCACAGCTCTCGGAGCGGGAGCAGATCGGCCTGTCGCGCGGGGTCGCGGCGGTTTCGTCTCGGCTCACCGAGTCCTGGCGGCGCAGCGCGAGCTACGGGGTCTCCCTCGACGAGGTGAACCCCGCGTTCGCGGGCGGCGTCGACGACGGGTCACGGTTCTACGAGTGCGGGCAGGAGGTGCTCCGGGGCCTGCAGTCGACGCTCGCCAACGAGCCGGTGAGCCTGATGCTCACCGACAGCGAGGGCCTGGTCCTGAGCCGCGTCTGCGGCGAACGGTCGCTGCTGCGGGCGCTCGACGAGGTGTACCTGGCGCCGGGGTTCGACTACTCCGAGCGGCGCACGGGGACGACCGGGCTCGGTCTGGCCATCGCGGACCGCGCACCGTCGCTGGTTCGAACGGACGAGCACTACTGCACGAAGCTGTGGGGCTACGCCTGCGCCGCCGTTCCCGTGACGGACCCGGTGACCGGGGAGCTCGTCGGCAGCGTCAACCTCACCACCTGGGCGCAGCGGTCGGACAACCTTCTGCTGGCACTGGCGCAGGTGGCGGCGGGGAACACCGAAGCCCTCATGCTGGCCCGCGGCCGTGGTCGGACGCCGCGCCCGGCGGCCCGCGGCGAGGTCTTCCGGGTCCAGCGCGCCCGCTCCGAGGAGGACGAGGCCCTGCCCGAGCTGTCCGCGTCGTGGCACGCCGCGCTCGCCGCGGTCGAGGCCGCTCTGACCCGCGGTCGCGCGGTCGGCGTCGTCGGC
>JAKDLE010000316.1 GCA_030453005.1 Pseudonocardia sp.
GCCCCCACCACCCCAACCGGGCACCCGACCGAGAACCCGCCTGAGCGGTATCCGCGCAGCTCACAAGCCTGGACCGACCTCCGGAAGCCGTGGACACCCACCCATAAAGCGTGTACAGTCATAGATAATGGGAGAGCGTAACAAAGCCCTCCGCGCGCATCACTCGGACACTCAATCCAAGGAGTAACCATGGACGCAAGGGCTGTCGCGGTCGCCGTTCGCACCGCGATCCGCACCGCCGCCAAGACCGCCGGGGAGCCGCTGCGCGGCCTGACCGTGTCGGTTCGCACGCGCTACGCCTCGCCGGTGGAGGGGCAGCGCGGCGGCAAACACCCTCACCTCGGCAACGGCCGGGCCGCCGGGCCGGCCGTTCCGAGCTGGCGCTCAACCTGGCCCAGCCTGGATAGTGCCGTCGGGCTGGCCCGCCAGGTCGTCGCCGGCTGGCTCGGCCGCTCCTACCGGCTCCCACTCCGCGCGGCGTGGCTACAGCTGATGAACAACCCCGGGCAGAACCGGTACTCACGACGGGTCGCTCGACTTTCGCCAGAGGCGCGTGCGGCGGAGCGTGCAATGTACGCCGGGGGGAGGCGTATCGAGATCGCGGCCGCGTGCGCGGACGGGCGGGACCCGCGCCGGACGACGGAGCCGCTACGCGGGTAAGGAGACCCGCGCCACGGCGCGCCCCGAACGCTCGGGGCGCGCCTCCTGCCGCGCGACCCGAGCGCATCGCCGAAGATCACCTGTCCGTTCGCGCTGATGCTGGCGGAGCCGCTCGCTCGTGACCCGCTCTAGCTAGACCACGCGAATCTACGCGGAACGCAGGAGTGGGACCGGACATCAACGAGCTGGACGCCACGATGACCAAGCTGACCGGCGGAGTGGAGTCTGCCCAGAGCGTGGGGTCTGCCCAGAGCGTGGCCGCGCGGCTCGCCGCCGCCCGCCTGCGCGACGCCGAGGTGTCGTGGTGTCCGTCCTGCCGGGAGGACAGGAGCGCGCCCGGCCAGCGCTACGACGTCCCCGGCGCCTGCGGGACGTGTGGGTGCCCCACTCGAACCGCCTCCAGCGGAGTCGTCGTGAGCGCCCTCGACCGGCATGCAGGCTCTCGCTGCGGCGTTCCCCACCGCGACCGTCACCGCCGCTCCGGGCCGACTGACCGTCCACATCCACCCCGCCTGAACCCCGTACTGAGTCTGAGAGGACACCCCCGATGAACGCCACCGTCACCGACGCGAAGACGATCGCCGCCGACATCCGCAAGGCCGTCCGCGCCGCGACCCGCACCGAGGGCGACGCCCTGCACGGCCTGACCATCTCCGTGCGCTACCGCACCGCCTCCCGCATGGAGGCCATCGGGATCACCGTGAAGGGCCTCGGCGACGACATCCTGTTCACCGAGCGCGGCCCCGACGTCTACGGCTCACGGCGGGGGTGGTCGCAGCGGGCACGCGCCATCTCCGACCGGCTCCACGAGCTGGCCGCGCCCGGGTTCGAGTGGGAGACCGGACGGCACAGCTTCTGCGACATCGACTTCGATGGTACCTGCGCCCCCGCGCCCCGCTGACCATCCCTCTACTGCGCCCACGGATTCGGGGTCGAGACGACCACGGACCTGGTCGGGTACACGCTGGACCGCATCACCTGTACCGACCCCGCCGACGCCTGATCTTGCCCGACCCTCAAAGGATTTCCCCGTGATCGACTACCGCAAGCGTCCCGCCGTCCCTGCCCGGTCAGACCACCTCCGCCGGGACTCGCGTCCGATGATCGGCGCAACCGTCACGTTCGACATCCCGGGAGCTTGGCACTACGGCCAGCGCGGAACAGTGGAGGCCGTCCGGGATGACCTGATCACCGTCCGATTCCCCGACGCGGGAACCGTCACTGCACCGCGGACCGTCGTCCGCCCGCCTAGCTAGTCGGGGTGTCCCACCCTTCGGGGGCGCCGCGCATGCGTGAAATGGGAGCGGGTGGCCCGCCGTCGACGCCGGACGCCGCCGCCGCGCTCGCTCGCCAGGTCGGCGCCAGCAGGCTCGGCCGCTCCTACCGGCTCCCACTCGTCGGGGCGTGGCGACAGCTGATGAACAACCCCCGCCAGTACCGGTACTCGCGGCGAGCCGCTCGACGTCGGGCCGGGGCGGAATGACACCCCGCACCGGGCGCCGGACCTGCATGCAGAGCTACGCCGCAGGAGGTGCGCCCCGAGCGGATCGCCGCAGCTCACCGGCCTGATCGGGACGGAGAATCACTGTACACACCACCGTATAGCGGGTAGACTCATAGATATTGGGAGGAGATGGCAGCTTCTCCCAACACCACCCGAATCCCGAGCGCAGGAGACCCCATGAGCGAGCAGCGTCCGACCAGCACTCCGCACGACGCGACCCGGGTGGCCGGTCCGCGGCTTCGTCGGGTGAGCTACGAGCCTCGGCCGGGCGCCCCCGTCACGACGCCGCGGATCCGCGGCTGTGCCGAGTGCGCGCCGGTCGCGGTGTGCGAGGACATCGCGCTGGACCCGCGGCTGCACGGCGCGGCCCACCGCTTGTTCGCGCTGGTGGTGCAGGTTCTCGACGGCCACCGCGCGGCCGCGCAGCTGGCCCCGCTGATGGCCACGACCGAGGTGGGCTACCTGCGCAGCATCGTCGCCGGGGTCCGGCCGCGCACGTCTTCGCAGGTGCTGCGGGTGCGGGTCACCCAGCCCAGCGCGACCGCCGGAGAGGTGGCCGTCGTGATCCGGGTCAACGGCCGTCCCCGGGCGGTCGCCGCGCGCTTCGAGCGCGACGGGCAGGCGTGGCGGTGCACGCTGCTGCGGGTGCTCAGTGCGCGCGGCGCGGCCGCGGCCGCCGGTCGGGCCACGCCCGGAACCGCCCGCCAGGGTCGGCGGGCGTGATGCCCGCCCGCGGCGGGCGGGCCGCCCCGCAGCTGCTGGGCTTCGGCCACCTGGCGCTGCCGGTGGCCCGCTATCACGGGTCGCTCACCGAGCACCACGGCCCGGTGCGGGTCACCGGGCCGTGTCAGTGCGACCCGTGCCTCGACGACGCCGAGCGCGGCGGAGTCGAGCGGTGGGAACTGCTGTTGCCCGACGGGTGGGCCCTGCACTGCGTGCGGCTCACCTCCTTCACCCGAGCACCCACGTCGACGCCGACGGGCACGCGAGGAACCAACCCCAGCGAGAGCACAGCACAATGACCGAGCACACTAACCACGGGTCGGGATCTGGCCCGACCACGGCACGCACGAACGGCGCGACGCGCTCACCTTCGTGACCTGGGCGCAGGTCCTCGCGGTGGGCGCACTGTGGCCGGTGGGTGCCCGGGGAGGGCAACGCCGCGAAGGCCGAGCGATACGGTACCGAGCCCGGTCCCAGCTACACCGACGCGCACCGCGGCATCCGCGCCCCACCCACGTCAGCCATCATCGAGCACGGTTGCCTGACCGAGGCCATTCAAGGGGCACTCTTCGATGTGGACCCGGTCTGGACTGAGCACGCGCGTTTGCTCCCCGACCAGCACCCCATGCCAATCAGCGCCAGCAGCGCCAGCAGCGAGTGACGTACTCCGGTTGCTCACCCGGCCTATCCGGTCACCACACGATGACCGAGAGGGCGAAGCCAAGGCCGCGCACGCGTTCCGCCTTTCCTCGGGGCACACAGCCGCCGAGTGTCGCCGGGTAGACCGGGCAGTGCCCCGCGACCAGCAGATCCGCGCCGCCGCGTGCGTACCGCGCAGCTGCGCGTGTCGGCCCCGGTCACCCCTGATCACCCGGGCATCGGCCCGGTCAGTCGCCGGTACCCGCCGCGCCAGATCCTGGCTCGGTAGCCATCGCGTCGGGTGACGCACCGGCGGTTGTCACCGACGCCGCCGCCGCCGGGGCGGTCGAGGTGGCCGGCGCCGCCGCGGGCGCGGTGTCGGCGACGACGCGGTCCCGATGCTCGCGCAGCAGCACCCGAACTCGCTTGACCGGGATGTCCACCAGCACCGCCAGGTCTTCGGCGGGCCGGCCCAGTTCGGTGAGCTCGGCGAGCACCGCGCTCTGACGGGCCTGGATCTCGGCGAGCTGCTGGTCGGCGCCGGTGTGGACCTTCTCGCGCTGCCGGTCCAGGTCGGCGAGAGACCGATCGCGCGCGGCGACAACGTCCTCGACCTCGCCGGCGGCCGCCGCGTAGGCGGCCAGCGCGGCGTCCTCGCGGCGCCGGCGCTCGGCCTGATCGGCGTCGAGCCGGTCTCGCGCCGCGGTCAACTCGGCCAGACGTGCCGCGGCCGGGTCGTCGCGTCGCGCGCGACGTCGACGAGTGTTCGTAGCGGTCATGATGAGTCCCCCAGATCGGATCAGCCCCGTGAGTCGATCACCAGAGTAGGACGCGACCAGCACGAACACACCCCCCTGTGTCCGCTCAGGGATGATGGGCGGCCGCCGCTCCCCTGCGCCGGACCACCCGCGGTGACCTCCCCGCGGCCCGCCGAGTGGCCGTCGGTCCGGTACCGAGCGGTGCCCATCGTCCGCGGCCGGCGCGTCGAAAGGCGTGGCCCCTGCGGCACGGCAGGCCGGTCGCCCGGGGGAAAGGCCCCCGGCCCCCAGGAACCGACGCAGACTTTGACGCTGACCCACCATCGCCCCCCCCCCCCCGAGGGGGCGGGGCCGCCCCCACCGGCCCAGGGGCCCCACCACACCCCCGCCGCCCGAACCCGGGGGGGGGGGCGGGGGGGGGCGGGGGGGGGGGGGGGGGGGGGGCGGGGGGAGGA
>JAKDLE010000317.1 GCA_030453005.1 Pseudonocardia sp.
CGCCGCGGCGTCGCCGCCGAAGGAGGTCCGCGAGTTCGACGGCGTCCCCTACGTGCTGGAGCGCGCGCTGACCCCTGACTTCGGCCTGGTGCACGCCTGGAAGGGCGACCGGCGCGGCAACCTCGTCTATCGGCGCGCCGCGCGGAACTTCAACCCGGACTGCGCCGCCGCGGGCCGGATCACGATCGCCCAGGTGGAGCACCTGGTCGAGCCGGGCGAGATCGACCCGGACGCGGTGCACACCCCCGGCATTCACGTGCAGCGCGTGGTGCACGTGGCGGGCGTGGACAAGCCGGTCGAGTTCAGGACCCTGAGAGAAGGAGCGGTGCGTGGCTGATGGCTCTCACCCGTGAGGAGATGGCGGCCCGGGTCGCCGCCGAGCTCCCGGACGGCTCGTATGTCAACCTCGGTATCGGGATGCCCACGCTGGTCCCCGGCCACATCCCGCCCGGGCGGACGGTGGTGCTGCACTCGGAGAACGGGATCCTGGGCGTCGGCCCCTACCCGACCGTCGACGAGGTCGACCCCGATCTGATCAACGCGGGCAAGGAGACCGTCACCGTCGACGACGGCGCCGCCTACTTCGGCTCCTCGGACTCGTTCGGCCAGATCCGGGCAGGCAAGCTCGACGTCGCCGTCCTCGGCGGCATGGAGGTCGCGGCCAACGGCGACCTCGCCAACTGGGCCGTTCCCGGCAAGATGATCAAAGGTATGGGCGGGGCGATGGACCTCGTCCACGGCGCGAAGAAGGTCATCGTGATGATGGACCACGTCTCCAGGGACGGCACACCGCAGATCGTCGAGCGGTACAGCCTGCCGCTCACCGGCCTGGCCTGCGTCACCCGCATCGTCACCGACCTCGCCGTCATCGACGTGACGCCGGACGGCCTCGAACTCATCGAGACCGCCCCCGGCGTCACCCCCGACGAGGTCCGCGAGAAGACCGCCGCCCGGCTGACCGGGCTCGAGCACCAGGAGGCCGCCCGTGCGTGACGCCGTGATCTGCGAACCACTCCGGACCCCGGTCGGCGGATTCGGCGAAGGGCTGCGCGATGTCCCCGCGCACACCCTGGCCGCCACCGTGATCCGCGCCCTGCTCGACCGCACCGAGCTCGATCCGTCCGCCGTCGACGACGTGCTGCTGGGCAACTGCTACCCGACGATGGACGCCCCGGCGATCGGCCGGGTCGCCGCGCTGGACGCGGGGCTGCCGGTGACGGCGTCGGGCCTGCAGATCGACCGGCGCTGCGGCTCGGGCCTGCAGGCGGTGCTCTACGCGGCCATGCAGGTGCAGACGGGCGCGAGCGAGGTCGTGCTGGCCGGCGGCGCGGAGTCGATGTCGGGCGCGTCCTTCTACTCCACCGCGATGCGCTGGGGCGTCAAGGGCGGCCCGGGCGTGGTGTGGCACGACTCGCTGGCGCGGGGCCGCGTGACGGCGGGCGGCGAGCACCACCCGGTACCCGGCGGGATGATCGAGACCGCCGAGAACCTGCGCAAGGAGTACTCGATCCCACGCGAGGAGCAGGACGAGTTCGCGGTCCGGTCGCACCAGCGGGCGGCGGCGGCGCAGGCCGAGGGCCGGTTCGCCGACGAGATCGTCCCGGTCACGGTGAAGGCCCGCAAGGGCGACATCACCGTGGACACCGACGAGCACATCCGGCCGGACGCGACTCCCGAGACGCTGGCGAGGCTGCGCCCGATCATGGGCAGGCAGGACACCGAGGCCACCGTCACCGCGGGCAACGCCTCGGGGCAGAACGACGGCGCGGCGATCTGCATCGTCATCACTGCGGGGAAGGCGGCGGAGCTGGGCCTGCGCCCGCTGGTCCGGCTCGTGTCCTGGGGGGTGGGCGGCGTGGCGTCGAAGACGATGGGCATCGGCCCGGTCCCGGCCGTCGCGAAGGCGCTGAAGCAGGCCGAGATGGCCCTGTCCGACATCGACCTGATCGAGCTGAACGAGGCGTTCGCCGCCCAGGTACTGGCGTGCACCCGGGAGTGGGGGTTCACCCCATCGGACTTCGATCGGTGCAACGTCAACGGCTCGGGCATCTCGCTGGGCCACCCGGTCGGTGCGACCGGTGGACGGATCCTGGCCACCCTGACCCGGGAGATGGTCCGCCGCGACGCCCGCTACGGTCTGGAGACGATGTGCATCGGCGGCGGCCAGGGTCTCGCCGCGATCTTCGAACGAGTGATCTGATGAGCACGCTCGATCGTGCACCACCTCATGCATGGGGCTGAGCGGCAGCCGGTGCCGAGGAACGCTGTGGGTAAAGTCATGCGATCTTCGCCCGCGCGTCGCGCCTACGCGGGGCACTTCTTCCAGCCGGCGGTACCGCAGACGGCCGCCACCGCGCTGCTGCAGTTCCTCCGGAGCGTCGACTGAACCCGGAACCAGGAGCGATTGATGGATCTCCTCGACCGCCTGCGGTTGGAACACCCGGTCGTGCAGGCCGGGCTCGGCGGTGGGCTCGCCACCGGCGAGGTGTCCGCGGCCGGCGTGTGCTCGCCCGCCGGGAGAGCGCCGCGGGCGCCGGCGTCGTCGTCGCCGACGTCGAATCCGGCCGCGTCGAGCCGACCGCCGAGCTCCCCAACCGGTTCTGGCTGCACGACCGGGGAGCGGTCCCGGCCGCGCTGTGGGCCTACCAGAACGCGCACGGGCGCCGGTGGGTGGTACCGGCGCCAC
The DNA here is from genome assembly GCA_030453005.1 of Pseudonocardia sp. GTDB lineage: Bacteria > Actinomycetota > Actinomycetes > Mycobacteriales > Pseudonocardiaceae > Pseudonocardia. Next base: position 2,687 of record JAKDLE010000317.1, read on the forward strand.
GCGCTGGGCCGCCCCACGGCCGACCAGCTCGACTCCCGGCTGGCGGCGGCCCTCGACGCCGACGGCTGACGCCATGGGGACCGGGGCCGGTCGGGAGACCGCCTACCCGATCACCGCCGCGGTGTCGATCCGGGCGCTTCTCCGTTCGACCCGGGGGTGAGAGGGTCCGCACGAGACCCGCACACCGCAAGGGGATGACCGTGAAGTACATGCTGATCATGCGCGCCACCGACGAGACCTGGGCGGCCTTCGAGAACGTCGAGTTCGAGAAGATCATGGAGGAGATGGGCCGGTTCAACGAGGAGATGATCCAAGCCGGTGTCCTCGTCGCCGCCGAGGGGCTCGACGACGCCGCGAAGGGCGTGGTCGTCGACTACTCGTCGGAGACGCCCGTGGTGACCGACGGACCCTACGGTGAGACCAAGGAGCTGTTCGGCGGGTTCTGGATCGTCGACGTCGCCTCGCAGGAGGAGGCCGTCGAGTGGGCCAAGCGGGCGCCGCTGGCCGGCCCCGGAGCGAAAGCCGAGATCCGCCGGGTGGCCAGCATCGACGAGTTCCCGCAGGACAACGAGTGGATCCAGAAGGAGCGGGCCTGGCGGGAGCGCACGGGCCAGCTGTGACGCCACGGGGCACCGCCCCGGCGGACGGGCGGCGCGCGGTCGAGACGGTCTGGCGGATCGAGTCGGCCAGGATCGTCGGCGCCCTCGCCCGCTACACCGGGGACTTCGCGCTCGCCGAGGACCTCGCCCAGGAGGCGCTGGCCGAGGCCCTTGTGTCGTGGCCCATCGACGGTGTCCCGGGCAACCCCGCGGGGTGGCTGCGCACCGTCGGCAGGCGCCGCGCGATCGACGGGTTCCGCCGCCGGTCGGCGCTCGACGACCGGTACGCTGCCCTCGCCCGCGACTTGGGCGAGGGCGGCGCCACCTCGGGTGGCCCGGCCACGGACGGTGAGACGGCCGACGCCGACGTCCTGTGGGATCCCGACCGGATCGACGACGACGTGCTGGCGCTGGCGTTCATCGCCTGCCATCCGGTGCTGTCGCGAGAGGCCCGGGTGGCGCTGACGCTGCGGGTGATCGGCGGCCTGACCAGCGACGAGATCGCCAGGGCGTTCCTGGTGCCGACGGCCACCGTGCAGGCGCGGATCACCCGCGCCAAGAAGACCCTGGCGGCGGCGCGCGTGCCGTTCGAGGTGCCGCCGCCACAGCAGCGCCGCGAGCGGCTGGGGTCGGTGCTCAGCGTCGTGTACGTGATCTTCACGGAGGGCTCGACGGCGACGTCGGGGCAGGAGTGGATCCGCACCGACCTCGCGCACGAGGCGATCCGGATGGCGCGGATCCTCACCCGCCTGATGCCCGACGAGCCCGAGGCCCTCGGGCTGCTCGCGCTGCTGGAGCTGACCGCCGCCCGGTTCCCGGCGCGCACCGGACCCGACGGCGAGCCGGTGCTGCTCGACCAGCAGGACCGCGGCCGGTGGGACCAATCGGCGATTCGGCGTGGCCGCGCGGCGCTCGCCCGTGCCGAGCGGGCAGGCCGCGGGCTGGGCGCCTACGGCCTGCAGGCCGCGATCGCCGAGTGTCACGCGAGCGCGCCGTCGGTCGGGGAGACGGACTGGGAGCGGGTGGTCGCGCTCTACGACGCCCTCGGCAAGCTGGCACCCTCCCCCGTCGTCGAGCTCAACCGCGCGGTCGCGGTCGCGATGGTCGAGGGGCCTGCGGCCGCGCTGCGCCTCGTCGACGACCTGGTCGCCGCCGAGGCGCTCCCGGGGTCGCACCTCGTGCCCAGCGTCCGCGGCGAGCTGCTCACGCGGCTCGGTCGTACCGCGGAGGCGTGCGCGGAGCTGGCACGCGCGGCTCGGCTGAGTGGCAACGCCCGCGAACGGGACCTGCTGGAGCGGAAACGCACTGCACTCGGATCCATCTCGGGCAGCCCCCACCGCAGCCCCTAGGAGGCTGGTGTCGTTCGGTCTGTCTGGGAGTGTGGCCGTCTCGGCTGGAGGTTCATGCGGGCTCCCCGGCTCGCTGTGATCGAGGGTGGGGCGGTTCCGCGGAA
>JAKDLE010000318.1 GCA_030453005.1 Pseudonocardia sp.
CGACGCCGCCGACCGTGCCCGCGAGCGTCCCGACCAGCAGGCCGACGACGCCCGCGATCGCCATGACGAGCAGGCCCGCGCCCAGCGACGTCCGCGCCCCGGCCAGCGTGCGCGCCCACAGGTCGCGGCCGGCCTGGTCGGTGCCCAGCCAGTGCTCCGCGCTCGGGGCGGCGAGCTGGTGGGTGTAGTCGGGCAGGTTCGGGTCCGGTGCGAGCAGCGGGCCCAGCACGGCGGCGAGGGCGAGCACCGCGCCCACCCCCAGCCCGACCTGGGCCGCGGGCCGGCGCAGCAGCGCCCGCCACACCGAGTGGCCCACCGGCCGCGGTGCCGCGACCGGCGGCCTGCGCAGGATCCCGACCGTGCTCACGGCGCCGCTCCGGCCGTGCGCAGCCGTGGGTCCAGCGCCGCGGACACCAGGTCGAGGACCAGGCTGGTCACCACGTATCCGACGACCGCGATCAGGGTGAACCCGACCACGACCGGCATGTCCCGGGCGTTGATCGCCTCGACGGTGTAGCGGCCGACGCCGGGCCAGGTGAACACGCTCTCCACGATCGTGGCGCCGCCGATCAGCGCGGCCGCGCCCAGGCCGATCAGGGTCAGGAACGGGGGCGCGGCGTTGGGCAGCTGGTGCACACCCAGCAGCCGCCCCCGCCCCGCCCCGCGCGCCGCGCTGACCCGCAGGTGGGGCGCCGACGCGGCCTCGAGCAGGCTGGTCCGCAGCACGCGCGACCAGCTCGCGGCCGGGGCGAGCGCGAGCGTCAGCGCGGGCAGGAACACCGTGGCCCAGGTCCCGTCGGCGATCACCCGGCCCAGGCCCGCGCGCACCACGAGCACGTCGAGCAGGACGACTCCGAGCACGAAGCCGGGCACCACCAGCATCGCCAGTGCCGCGCCGCGGACCACGACGTCGGGCCACCGCCCCGGGGCCGCGGCGGCGACCGCGCCCAGCACGAGCGCCAGCACGACCGCCAGCGCCAGCGCCGCCGCGGTGAGCCGCAGCGTCGCGGGCAGCCTGCTCGCGAACTCCTCGACCACCGGGCGCCCCGTCTGCCAGGACACCCCCAGGTCGCCGGTGACCACGCCGGCGGCCCAGCGACCGAACCGGACGACGAGGGGATCGTCGAGCCGCAGCTCGTCGCGGACCGCGGCGACGGCCGCCGGGTTGGGCTCGGTGATGCCGCGGGCCTCCAGGACCCGGCGCGCGGGGTCGCCCGGGGTGACGGCCAGCATCCCGAACACGAGCAGGCCCGCCCCCGACAGCGTGACCAGCGCCTGCCCGATGCGCCACAGGAACGTGGTCATCGCCCGCCTCAGGCGCCCGGGTCGGCCGACGGGGCGGTCTCGGCGTCGACCCACAGGTTGGCGATCGGCACCGGGTAGCCCTGCCACCCCGGGCCCGCGACGACGGCGGGCAGCCGCACGCCGAGGTAGGCGAGGTAGCCGCCCTCGGCGATCCGGTGCTGGATCTGCCGGAGCAGCTCGTCGCGGGCGGTGCTGTCGAGCTCGACGGCCAGGCGCTCGATCAGCACGTCGAGCTGCGGGTCGGAGACGCCCGCGTAGTTCCGGATGCCGTCGCTGTGCAGGTAGGTGAGCAGCGGGGTGATGTAGTCGCCGCCGAACGACATGAACCCGTTGGCGATGATCCCCGCCTGCCAACCGGTGTCCTCCTCCATGAGCGAGGTGATGTCGGGAACCTGCCGGATCTCCACGCCGACGCCGAGCTCGGCCAGCTGCGCCTGGACGGCCAGGGCGAGGGCGTCGGAGTCGGGCTGCTCCGGATAGGTGAGCATCGTGAACCGCAGCGGAGCCCCGTCGCGGGTGCGCGGGCCGTCACCGGCGCGGGTCCAGCCCGCCTCGTCGAGCAGCGCGCCGGCCGCCGCGGGGTCGTAGGCCTGGGTCTTCTCCGCCCACGGGCGGGCGTCGGTGTACAGGCCGGTCGCGGGCGCGTACAGGCCGTTCATCACGTCGTCCGCCAGCTCGGCGTAGTCGATGCCCGCGTAGACCGCGCGCCGCACCCGCGGGTCGTCGAACGGGGCCTCGTGCTGGTTGAGCACCAGCATGAACGCCGGGGTCGTCGGCTGCCCGGTCACGTGGAACGAGTCGGTGCGGCCCTCGAGTGTGGGTGCGGTGGCCGTCGGCGGGTACAGCGCGAGGTCGGCCTCCCCGGCCTGCACGGCCTGGATGCGGGCCGACGCCTCGGGGACGAACTTGATCGTCAGATCGGTCAGGGCGGGCGTGCCACCCCAGTAGCCCGCGCGCGGTGAGAGGTGCATGACCTCGGGGTCGAGGCTGTCCACGACGTACGGCGCGGTGTAGAGCCCGGCTCCCACCAGCTCGCTCGCCGGCGCACCGGAGGCGACATGGCGCTGGTAGGCGGCCACGTCATAGACCGGCACCATCGACTCGTCGGCCAACAGCGCAGGCACGTTCGGGGCAGGCCGCGACGTGGTGAGCGTGACCTCAAGCGGGCCCGTGGCCGCGGCACTCGCGCCCGGCAGCGCGGCGGCGAAGCTGGGGTTCTCGGCGAGCTGGTAGGTGAGCAGCGCCGCCAGCGCGGCGCCGTCCAGCGACGCGCCGTTGCCGAACGCGACGCCCTCGTGGAGCGTCAACGTCCAGACCAGCGGCGCGGAGTTGGTCAGGTCGGAGAGCACCCACGGGGTCGGGGCACCGTCGAGCGCGGGCCGCATGAGCAGCTCCACATACCCGAACTCCGGACCCCAGAAGCCGTTCTCCAGCGGGTCGAGGTCGTCGATGGCGAAGCCGGTGGCGATCGTCAGCGTGGGTGGACCCTCGGCCGCGGTGCCACCGCCGCCGGTCGTGGCGCACCCGGCCAGCCCGACGACGAGGAGGAACGACAGCGCCGCGAGGCGGCGGGCGTGGTCACCGATCGTCGACATGCGGCGACGCTAACACCTGAACATGTGAACAGGAATGCACTCTTCGGCGTCGTGCGGGTCCCGGGTCGCTACCCCGTTGGCCGACGGATGACACCTGTGTGTGACGTACTCCCCCACTATCGATACAGTGCACGGTCTCGGATCGCCATCCGACCACCGTCTGTCACTTCGAGGTTGCCCGGCGCCACTGCCGGTTCGGATTGGAGCGCGCATGGGCTGCTCGCATGCCGAAAGCTGTCCCCAGTTCCCCCTGCTCAAGGCGAGCCTGCGCGGCTGGCGTGACTACTACTGCGACGACGAGATCCGGTGGCGCGAGTGCGCGCGCTACCGGATGTCGCTGGCCGGTCGACCCGTCCCGATCACGCTGCTGCCCAACGGGAAGGACGCGCAGTACCTGTCCGAGGCCACCGCCGGCAGGCCCGCCACGGCCGAGGAGGCCCGGCACCGTACGCCGCCCGGCGGCGGCCGGGCCGCGCCTGCGACGCTCGCCGCCCCACCCGCGACCGGGTCCGCTCCGGTCGCCCTACCCGCACCACGGCGGGCCCAGGACCCGTCGCAGCGGGTGCGTGTCGAGCTGGGCTCGGGGCGGACGACCGGGCCGCGCCGCGGCTGGTGGGCCCGGTTGCTGGACTGGACGAGAGGACAGGCGTGACCTACTGGCCCTGGTGGGCGGGCGCGGTCGGTCTCGCGCTCGTGACCATCGCCTTCACACTCGCGACCGACCGGACACTGGGCGTGTCCGGGGCCTGGGAGCGGGTGCTGCACTGGCGCGAGGAGCGCAACCGCGAGCGGGTGGAGGCGCGGTTCACCGACGACCGGGCCCTCGCCGACCTGCTCGCCGCGGCCACCGCCGAGGAGTTCGGCACCCGGCACCCGGCACCCGGCACCCCGGGCGCCGACCTGCCCGTCGGCCCGCCGGTCGAGGAGGCGCCCCGGGCACCGAAGCGCCCTGCACCGGTCGTCACCCAGGCCGCGCTGCTGGTCTCGATCCTCGTCGGCGGCTGGCTGGCCGCCGTCGTCTCCGGACAGTTCGAGCTGCGGCTCGACATGGGTGCCGCGTTCAGCGAGATCGTCACCGACAACCCGGTCACGATGGTCCTCGCCCTGTTCGCGGGCGGCATCATGGTCGGCTTCGGCACCCGGCTGGCCGGCGGCTGCAGCTCCGGCCACGGGCTTTCGGGCTGCGGCAGGTTGAACCCGGTCAGCCTGCTGGCCACGGCGGTGTTCTTCGGCACCGCGGTCGTGGTGTCGTTCCTGCTCTGGAAGGTGATCTGATGCGGACACGCGGCGCGCTGCTCGCGGCCAACATCGTCGGCGGGCTCGCGCTCGGCTTCACGGTCAGCCGGATCGGGTTCGGCGACTACGGCGAGCTGAACCGGATGTTCACGTTCCAGGACCTGCGGATGTTCCTCGCGTTCGCGGGCGCGGTGGCGATCATCGCCGTCGCCTTCGCGCTGCTGCGGGTGCGGCGCAACCCGGGCCGCATCCACGCCGGTGTCGTCCCCGGCGCGGTGCTCTTCGGCACCGGCTGGGCGATCTCCGGTGGCTGCCCGGCGATCCCGATCATCCAGGTCGGCGCGGGCTACCTCCCGGCACTGGTCACGATCGCAGGGATCGCGCTCGGCGTCTGGCTCTGCCGCTGGACCAACGGCCGGTTCCTGCGCCTGGACCGCGGCTCCTGCGGGGTATAGGACCTGCGCCCGCCCGGTCTGGGAGCGGCGCCGGGCGGGTACCCGGTCGGCATGACCCACGTACCTGACATCCGACTCAACAACGGCGTCGAGATCCCCCAGTTCGGCTTCGGGGTCGTCCAGCTCGCGCCCGCGGACGTGGC
>JAKDLE010000319.1 GCA_030453005.1 Pseudonocardia sp.
GCGCACATCGCGCACACCGAACTGGTGGCCACCGGGGCCAGACCGCGCCGGATGCGGTCCACCGGTGTGGAGGCGCTGACCGCGACCGAACGCCGGGTCGCGACCATGGCCACCGGTGGGCTCACCAACCGGGCGGTCGCGCAGGCCCTGTTCGTGTCGGAGAAGACGGTGGAGACCCACCTCGGCCACGCCTACCGCAAGCTCGGCATCGTCACCCGGTCCCAGCTGGCCGATGCCCTCGGTGTCGGGCTCGACCGGTAGCGCGACCGCCGATCGTCGTGGCCGTGGAGGGCCTGCGCTCCCGGATGCTGCTGTAGGTGCACGACGAGCCGTGGGAGACGGCCGCGGGCTGGGACCACGCGGCGCACCGAGTAGGGCGGCCGTTCAACAACCGGCGGCGAACCGGTAGGCCCGGCACACCTCCTCGAGGCGCGCTGCGGGCAGCTGGGCGATGGAGGATCGCAGGCGCTCCCGGCGCAGCCGCGGACACGGGTGGTGACGGGGGCGACCAGCACGGAGTTGAGTCGCTCGATGAACCGTTCACGGGTCAGCACCAGTACCGGCCGGATCTTGTCGCCCGGCACGTCGGCCCACCAGATCTCGGCCCGTCGAGGGAGCGGTGTGCTCACCGCTCGTCCCACGGGACATCCGCGAGGTCGACGACGATCTCACCCGGAAGGTCCGTACCGGCGGGGGACCAATCGTGAACGGCGAGCCACTGCCGTTCCAGCTCCCGCTCGACGACGGCGTCGAGGGCGTCGAGGGCGTCGTCGAGCAATTCGGACAGGCCTGCTTGGCCATCTGGTAATCGTACCCGTCATCGCCCTTATTATCGTGCACGGTGTCGTCGTTGTCGTTGTTGTTGAAGGCTCGTGGTCCCGGACAGGCGCGTCCGCCCGACACGACCTCGAAGGTCCGCCCGTTGGCCGTCGAGGGCCGCCCGGCCTGCACACCCCGGTACCGGAACGTGTGCCCGGGATCCCGCCCCAGGACGTCCAGCCGCCGCACGATGGCCGCGATCTCCTCGTTGCCGGTGCTCATCGTCGATCAGCCGTTGATCATGCGGACGGGCCGGTACTCCAGGTCTCGATGGGTTGCGCGGACCAGCGCCTGCCCGGGCAGCAGGTCCGGGACCGGTTCGTCGACGAGTCGCAGGTCGAGGCCGGTCGGGGATCCCTGCGGGCGGCGCCGCAGGTGGCGGGCGCGGTTGCGCAATGTCGTGGTGCGCTGGGTCGTGGTTCGCTCGGCCATCACGCGCTCGCCGGAGCGGGCAGGGCGCCGAGCTGGGCCATCATCGTCAGTACGTCGAGGTGGTGGCGCTCCTGGACGATCCTCCCGTGCTCCCAGTCCTGCCACACCGTGGCCCGGAACTCGAACGGCCGGCCCGATGCGGGCAGCAGGCCGGCAGGGGTCGGCGCTCCTCCGGGTTCGGGGCCGTCGGGGCAGCGTCCGCCGCGGGTGTTGCGCGAAGGTTGCGCAGGGAGGAGCGCCGAGCCATGGCCCCGGTCCTGGCGGCGGCGACCTTCGAGTTCCGCGTACTCGGGTCGCTCGAAGTGCTCGTCGACGGGCACCGGATCGCATCGGTGCGGGCGGCGCAGACCCGGCTGCTGTGCGGTGACCTGCCCGCCCTGCGCACCACCCTCGCCGACCTGTTCGACCTGCTCCACACGCTGGGCACCCGCCAGTTCCGGGCCGAGGAGTGCGAGCTGGTCGCCGTGCTCGCGGTGCAGTCCGGCTGGCCGGGCCGGGCGGCGCGGTACCTCGGGGCCTGCAACGCCATCCGCACGGCCCGGACGCGTCTGCGCGTCGCTGGGGACGCGTGGGTTCGGGGCGGAGGCCGCGGCCGGTGCCGCCGTGGCCGCCCGCGACCTCGTGGCTGCCCCACGTCCCGGGCCGAGGTGTCCGAGGTCGTCGCGGGGACGGTGACTGACGGACGCCTCGCCGCCGAACCGGGCCCGCTCAGCCCGCGGCGCGTTTCGCGGGGTCCGGTGGAGCGGCGCCGGCGGCGACCAGTGCGTCGGCCCAGCCGTCGAGCTGCTTGGTGAGCGCGTCGAGATCGGGCCCGACGGCGTCGACGATCGACTGCTGCATGGCGTCGGTCCGGTCCTCCAGCCCGCCGCGGAAGGCCACGCCCTCCGCGCTGAGCACGTCGCCCGCGACGAGCCCGCGGGTACGCAGCCGGGCGGCGGCGGCATCGATCTCCGGTGCGCCCCAGCCCCTCGTCGGGGTGTAGCTGCCCAGCGGGTAGCCGCAGTACAGCTCGGTGAGGACGTTCATCTCGACGGGGTCGAGCCCGGCGACGGCGCACACCGCGAGGTGGGAGTCGCCGCGGTGCTCGCGCAGCAGATTGCAGGCGTGCACCAGCTGGGCGAGCACGTCGGCGGGCCATGGCTCGGCGGCCAGCCCGGTGAACAGCGGCCGGGCCGTCCGGTCGGCCGCGTCCAGACCGCGGCGCAGCGCCGTCACCGCCCGGCCCGCCGCGCCGTCGATGTCGCCGAGCACCCGCCGGACGGTGCCGCCGGGCGCGTCGCGGCGGACCCCCGCGACCTCCACCGACCACAGTGCGGCGGCCCCGGCCTCGTACTGCGGCCCGATCAGGTCGGCGGTGAACACCCCGAGCGCCATCACGGCCAGCGGCGTCGGCGGGGCGCCCAGTGCCGCGGTGCGCTGCCATACGTAGGCGGCGAAGTAGTCGTCGAGCCCGAGCGCGGCGTAGCCCTCGGCGCACTCCGGCGACCAGATCGACTGGCACGCCAGCGGCTCGATCGCGTCGCGCAGCCGCCTGGCCGGGCTGCGTCGCGCGGCCGCGGGCGGAGGAGGCCGCTCCTCGTCGGGGGCGGCGAAGAAGAGACCGCGCATCGTCAGGTAGTCCATGGTTGCTCCCTCATGCTCAGCACGGCCCGGTCGCTCCTCGGAGTCGTTCGGGTGCCGAACTCGGCCACCCCTCGCGGGGGACTCGTCCTGATGTTGTGCGCCGACACGTGGCGTTCGAGCGGTCGTCGCCAGGTCGTCCACCCGCGCGAGATCGACATGATGGGGCTTCCCTGGCCCGCCGACCCCGCTCACGTCGATCTCGTCCGTGCGGCGGGGCTGTACGCGCCTCAGCGGCCGGCGAGCAGGGCCTCCGAGGCGCCCATCGTCCGGACGAGCTGCCCGAGAGCCGCCAGGTCGGTGCCGCGGGCCACGGCCTCCTCGACCCCGCCGACCAGACCGGTCAGGTTCATGATGACCGGGTGCTGCAGGCCGGCGTCGGCGTAGGGCCGGAGACGTTGCGCGACTTCCTCGGCGTTCCCCGCCAGCAGGTACTCCTCCACCAGCTCGAACGGGATGCGGGGAGCGAGATCGCGCAGGGCCGCCGGGTCGAGCGCGTGCGGGATCACGTCGATGTAGGCGCGGCTGTTCCCGGCGGGACTGTCCAGGCCGTACCTGGCCCAGTCCGGGGCCGGTGACATCCACAGGGCGAGCAGCTTGGCCATCGGCTGGGCCTCGAACATCTCCCGGATCCGGTCGCGGCTCTCGCCGAGAAGGACGAAGAGGAACAGGCCGGACTCCGGTTCGGGGCGACCGGCCGCCGACGCGTGGTCGGCGACCGCGGACTTCATCGTCCGATACCCGTCGGGACTCGGGGCGTCCACCGGGAGCCAGCCGTCGGCGTACTGGCCGGTCAGCCGCAGCATCCTCGGCTTGTGGGCGGCCACCCACACCTTCGGCCGACCCGTCGCGGACTCCAGCGGCAACCCGAGCCGACCGAGACCGTCGGGCATCGTGCCGACGTCGAGCAGCTGTCGCAGGGTCTGCAGGAAGCGCTCGGTCCGGGCCACCGGGCGGTCAAAGGAGTAGCCGAAGGGCAGCAGGTTCTCCGCCTCGCCGGACCCGACTCCCAGGTTGAACCCGCCCGGACACAGGTGTTGCAGGCTCAGCGCCGCGCGTGCGACGTCCGGGGCGGCCCGGCGGATGCTGTCCGTGACGGCGATTCCCAGCGGTAGCCGGGTGCTCCGGGCGGCCCAGGCGCACAGGCAGAACGGATCGAACAGCCCGTCCGGATCGGGGACCAGCTCGGCCAAGCCGGTCTCGCCGTACAGCTCGGGGTGGAACACGCCCAGCATGTGATCGAAGGCCCACAGCGAGTCGGCCCCGATGGCGTGCGCCGCGTCGAGCGTCATGTCGATCAGGGCGGGCGGATAGAACGGGGGCACGACGATTCCGATCTTCATGCTCCGGCCTCCATGTTCGTGTCTTCGGATAGTGGTTGAGATCTGTGCTCGGCTCCTGCTCACCGGGCGGGGATCACCCCGAGCTGGGACAACAGCGCGTAGCGGTCGATGCCGCCCCAGCGCTCGGCGACCCGTCCGTCCGTGTCGAGGCGGACGACGTCCACCGCCTCCACGTCGATGACGGCGCCGGTGGCCGGCACGGCTCCGAACGGCGCGGTGTGCATTCCGGTGATGTGTCCGCGACCGGCCAGCAGGTTGCCGTCGGCCACCGAGTGCGTGATGGTGAACCGGATGCCGTCAAACGCCGACACCAGTGCGGCCACCCGGGCCCGGACCGCGGCGACCCCGACCTCGCCTGCGGAGTGATCGACGACGTCCGGGGCGAACAGGTCGTCGAGCGCGTCCAGGTCCCCGGTGGCGAGCGCTTGGGACACCAGCCGGTGGTAGGGCGCGAGTACCACGCCGGTCATGACGCGGTCGCTGCGACGGGCAGCGCGCCGAGCTGCCCGAGCATGG
>JAKDLE010000320.1 GCA_030453005.1 Pseudonocardia sp.
ACCTGGCGTTGGTGCGCACCCGCGCCGAGCCGCTGCCCGAGGAACGGGTCGCCGAGACCGGCGGGGAGGACCGCGAGTCGGAGGCGGCCGCCATCCTCACCGACTCCGAGGAGCGCGTCGCCGAGGCGACGGACGGCACGGCCCCCGGCGACGCGGCCGACGAGCACCGTCACAGCGAGGACACCGCCGCCGACCCGCAGCCGTGATCACCCGTCGACCCCACGCCGCTGCGCTCGGGACCGCAGCCGCGTACGGGCCGTCGCGATCACCACGAGACGTGCGTGTGAAGATCAGCGCGGGCCGCACGCTGCTGCGACCGCGACAGCGCTGGTGTGCGGCCGGCGTCGATCATCTCGTCACCTCGGAGGTCCCGGGACCTGAGGCTGGCCGCGTCAGGTGCGGTGCGCGCGCATCGCGCTCGCCTGGGCGCGCGGCTTGAGCACGATCTGGTCGAGGTTGACGTGGCTCGGTCGGGTGGCGGCGAACGCGATGACGTCGGCGACGTCGGACGCCGTGAGCGGGGTGATCCCGCGGTAGACGGCATCGGCCTTCTCCTGGTCGCCCTCGAAGCGGACCAGCGAGAAGTCGGTCTCGACCATCCCCGGCGCCACCTCGGTGAGCCGCACGGGCTGCCCGAGGAGCTCGCCGCGCAGCGTGCGGTGCACCATCGCCTGCGCGTGCTTGGCGCCGGTGTAGCCCGCGCCGTTGTCGTAGGCCTCGATCGCGGCGATCGAGGTGACCGTGACGATGTGCCCGTCACCCGACGCCAGCAGTGCGGGCAGCAGCGCCTTCGTCATGCGCAGGGTGCCGATCACGTTGGTCTCATACATCCAGCGCCAGGCCTCCTCGTCTGCCTCGGCAACCGGCTCCAACCCCTTCGCGCCACCCGCGTTGTTGACCAGCAGCCTGCACCCGGGCACCGCCGCGGCGAACGCCGACACCGACTGCGCGTCGGTGACGTCGAGCCGGACGGCGGTGCCGTCGATCTCGGCGGCGATCTCCGCGCACAGGTCGACGCGGCGGGCGCCGAGGACGACGTGGAAGCCGGCGGCGGCCAGTGCGCGCGCGGTGGCGGCGCCGATGCCGGAGCTGGCGCCGGTGACGACGGCGAAAGGACGGTCAGGCGAGCTCATGCGGGCACCCTAGAACGCAGCGACCGGGTCGGGGCGGTCGACGCCACTGATCAAGGCGTAGATGTCGCTTGTCGATCTTCAGCAGCGACGTCAGTGCCTTGATCAACGGTCTCGGCGATGTGTCAGTCGGTGTCCAGGCCCCGCTGAGCGCCGCGGGACCCGCGACGGGCGGCGGCGCGCTGCCAGGAGAAGACGCCGTAGCCGATCCCACCGAGCACCGCGCCCGCCAGGCAGGTGGCGAACCAGACGTCGAGGGGGCGCCCGGTCACCAGCCGCGCGCCGAGCAGGGCGAGCGCACCGCAGGCCCACAGCGCGGAGCCGATGCCGACGACCGTCGCCATATCGGAGGCACGGCGCGGCAGGGACGGGGGATCGGCCACCGCGCGAGCCTAGTAGGGCCGTGCCTACTGCGTGCCGGTGATCGAGCACCGTCGGCCGGGAGATGCGTGGCAGCGTCGTCACGTTCGTGACGATGAGCTACCTCATCGTGCTCAACCCGCTCATCCTCGACTGCTTCATCGCCAACGGGTCGGGCGCGAAGACCGACGTCACCGGCGCCGTGCTCGCCGTGCCGCCCGCGTTGCCCGCGTTGCCCGCGTTGCCCGACAGCGTCGTGGGCGTGCCGGACCTCTCGCTCGTCGGCGCGGTGTCGTTCGGCGCGTTCGCCCGGCTCGACGTGATCACCGTCGTGCTGCTGGTGTTCACCCTGGTGCTCGCCGACTTCTTCGACGTCATGGGCACGATGACGGCCCTCGGCAAGCAGGCCGGGTTCGTCGTCAAGGACGGGCAGCTGCCGAACGTGGGGCGTGTGCTGGTCGTCGAGGGCGTCGACGCGGTCGCGGGCGGGGTGGCCTCGAGCTCATCGAACACGGTCTTCGTCGAGTCGGCGTCGGGCATCGCGGAGGCGGCACGCACCGGCCTGGCCAACGTCTTCACCGGGGTGCTGTTCCTGCTCGCGATGTTCTTCACGCCGCTCTACGCGATCATGCGGCAGATCACCGAGATCGACTTCTCGGAGTTCCGGATCGCACTGCCCGCGTTCATGACGATCGTGACGATGCCGTTCACGTACTCGATCGCCAACGGTATCGGGGCCGGGTTCATCAGCTGGGTCGTGCCCGCGACGGCCACCGTGCGGGCGCGCACCGTGCAGCCGCTGATGTGGGTCGTGGCCGTGGCGTTCGCCGCCCATTTCGCGGTCAGCCCGCTGCGGGCGCTGCTGGGGGGATAGTTGCAGTAAGCTAAGGAGACGTGACCGCTCTCCTCGACTCCGCCTCGCCCGGGGAGAGATCGACCTTCGCGTCCCTGCGGGTGCCGAACTACCGGCTCTACGCCGCGGGTCAGATCGTCTCCCTCGCGGGCACCTGGATGCAGCGGGTGGCCCAGGACTGGCTCGTGCTCGACCTCTCCCGGGGCAGCGCGACGGCGCTCGGGTTCGCGGCGGCGCTCCAGTTCACCCCGACGCTCGTGCTCTCGCTGTGGGGTGGCGTGCTCGCCGACCGCGTCGACAAGCGGCGGGCGATGATGGCTCTGCAGGCGGCGATGGGACTGTGCGCGCTGGTGCTCGGCGTCGCCGTCGTCAGCGGGGTGGTGGAGCTGTGGCACGTCTACCTGCTGTGCCTGCTGCTGGGCTGCTTCTCCGCGCTCGACGTGCCGGTACGCCAGTCGTTCGTGCCCGAGCTCGTGGGCACCGCGCAGCTCGGCAACGCCGTGGCTCTGAACTCGCTGACGTTCAACCTCGCCCGGATCGTGGGGCCGTCGGTGGCGGGGGTGCTCATCGCGGTGACGGGCACCGGGTGGGTGTTCCTGATCAACGCCGTCAGCTTCGTGGCCGTGATCACCGCGCTCGCGCGGATGGACACCGCCCGACTGCACCGCACCGGGCCGGTGTCGCGGGCGCCCGGGCAGCTGCGTGCGGCGCTGCACTACGTCCGCGGTCGCCCCGACCTCGTGGCCGTGCTGGCGCTGGTGTTCCTCGTCTCGACGTTCGGGATCAACTTCTACATGACGCTGGCCCTGCTCGCGCGCAACGTGTTCGGCCTCGGTGCCGACGCCTACGGGCTGCTCACCACGCTGCTCGCCGTCGGCTCGGTGGCAGGGGCGTTCTTCGCGGCCCGACGCACGCAGCGCCCACGGCTGCGGCTGGTGACGGGTTCGGCGCTGGTGTTCGGCGTGCTCGTGGTGCTGGCCGGGCTGATGCCGACCTACCTGCTCACCGGCGTGGTGATGGTGCCGCTGGGGATGGCCGCACTGACGTTCACCACCGCCGCGAACGCCACGGTGCAGCTGTCGGTGGAGTCCGCCATGCGCGGGCGCGTGATGGGCCTCTACGTCCTGTTGTTCCTCGGCGGGACACCCGTCGGAGCGCCGTTGCTGGGGCTGCTCGCCGAGCAGTACGGCGGACGGGCTCCGCTCGTCCTCGGCGGCGCGGTGACTGCCGTGTCGGTGCTGGTGGTGGCCGTGGTGCTGACCCGTCGCGGCGGCGGGGTGCGGTCCCTCTTGCGCGCGAAGGGCAGGTTAGGCTAACCTCATGCACGTCGCTTCGTGGTGGGAGCGGCGCGTCAGTTCGGGAAACGGTATCGGGGTCCAGGCCAGTACGGCAGGCCCCCCGGGCGCCTTTACCGGGCAACCCCACGGGAACAATCGGCCCAGCGGGTCGGGCACGGCGGCCGTGACCGGTGCGTCGGCCTGCTCCACCGTCTGCTCCTCGGCCCCCGCCTCACCGGTGCCGACCGTGTCGCCGACGATCGGCTCCTGGTCCAGCGGGTACCGGCGCACCCAGTCGACCTCCATCCGAGACTCCTGCACGGTCTGCGTCGAGCCCTCGGGGAACCAGTCGAGCTGGATGCACAGATGCATCGGGCCGGGCGGGAACGTGCTCGGATCGGTGGTACGGAACCACTCCTCGCCGTCGACGTAGGCCGTGATCGCGTCCGGGGTCCACTCGACCGCCCAGTTGTGCCACCGCGTCCCGTCGACCTCCACCCGACCGTTGACCTGCTCGTTGTCCTCGCCGAAGTGCAGGAAGAAGTCGGTCTCCTGGCGTGTCGGGTCGAGCATCTCCATGAAGTCGATCTCGCCGCCGACCGGGAAGTCCTCCGCATCGGGCCACAGCAGCATCAGCGCGTTGTAGGAGGGGTCCGAGGCCGGTGCGCGCACACGGCCCTCCCAGCGGCCGTACATCTGCCCCTCGCCCCACGACATCCCCGCGGTGGTGCCCGCCGAGTCACCGGTGAGCACCAGCACGCCGTCGGAGATGGACACGGCGTCCGGGGAGCGCCTGCCCTCGCCCGCGTGTCCGGGGCCGGCGTAGACGTCCCACTGCGACGAGCCGACGGTGAAGTCGTCCTCACGGTCGGGGGAGCCCCAGCCCAGGCGCTCCGCCGCGGTGACCCCCTCCGACCCGCCACCGTTCGTGCGGGCTGCCTCGCTGTCGTCCGTGGCGTCGGCGTCGAGATCGGGCACGGACCGGCCGGCTGGGCCGCGGGCGCCGGGGTCGGGGTCGGTCCCGTCGGTCTCCTGCGGTGCGGGTCGGTCGCCGTCGTCTCCGTCACCCGTCGGCGCCTCCTCGTCGCCGGTGTCCGTG
>JAKDLE010000012.1 GCA_030453005.1 Pseudonocardia sp.
GCGGAGGACCAGCTCGTCCGCGAGGGCGACATCGCCGGGGACTACCTGGAGCGACTGCTCGATGTGCTCGATTTCGACGGCGACATCGACCTCGACGTCGAGGCGGGCCGGGCGATCGTCAGCATCGACGGCGGGGAGGACCTCAACAAGCTCGTCGGTGACCGGGGGGCCGTCCTCGAGGCGCTCCAGGAGCTGACGAGGCTCGCGGTGCAACAGGAGTCGGGCAACCGGAGCCGGCTGATGCTCGACATCGCGGGCTGGCGTCAGTCGCGGCGCGACGAGCTCACCGAGCTCGGCGGCCGCACCGCCAAGGACGTACTCGACTCCGGGGAGTCGGTCCGGATGCGCCCGATGACCCCGTTCGAGCGCAAGGTCGTGCACGACGCCGTCGCGCGGGTGAAGGGTGTGTCCAGCGAGAGCGAGGGCGAGGAGCCGCGTCGGCAGGTCGTCGTCTTCCGCAATGGGTAAGAGCGCCGCGCACCCCGTGCTCGCGGCAGTGGCCGGGCTCCGGCGTGCCTGACGACTCCCCCGACGTCGAGGCGGTCGCGGAGCGCCTCTTCGGGGAGCGGCTCCCGCTCGCCCGTCGCTACGCCGAGCACCTCGTCACCAGCGGCGTCGAACGCGGGCTGATCGGCCCGCGCGAGGCGCCGCGGGTGTGGGACCGGCACGTGCTCAACTGCGCGGTCGTCGCCGACCTGATGCCGGACGGCGCCCGTGTGGTGGACGTGGGTTCGGGGGCAGGTCTTCCCGGGATACCGTTGGCACTGGTCCGCCCGGATCTGCAGATCGCGCTCGTCGAGCCGCTCGCCCGACGGGTGGACTGGTTGGACGAGGTGGTGGTCGATCTCGGGATCGACGTCCGGGTCGACCGGGGCCGGGCCGAGGAGGCCGCCGTGCGGCGGCGATGGGAGGGAGCCGACGTGGTCACTGCCCGCGCCGTCGCACCGCTCGCCCGCCTCGCCGGGTGGGCACTCCCCCTGCTGCGCAACGGCGGCAGGCTCCTTGCGATGAAGGGGGCCTCGGCCCCCGACGAGATCACGCGGGACGCCACGGCCGTCCGCAGGCTCGGTGGTGGTACGCCCACGCTCGAACGGTGCGGCGAGGGGGCCGTGCTCGCCACGGTCGTCGCGGTGGAGCGGATACGGAGCACCGGTTCGGCTCGGCGCAACAGGCGATGACAATGGCGAAGCCGGGCACGTCGGGGCCGCCCAGGCCCGCGGCCGGTGGCGGCGAGGAGGGTTCGTGACACGTGGTCGAGCTGATGAGGCCGTCGGACGCGGCGCCGCCGGGTACGACGACGGCGAACGCGGGCGAGGGGGCGTCGTGACGGATCAGCATGTTTCACGTGAAACACCCGGGTGGACGCCGATCGCGGAGGAGGCGGAGCGGGCGGCTCGGGTGCTGCACCCGGACCGGCACGGCATGCCGCGCCCGGTGCACCGCAGGCTGCTCACCGTCGCCAACCAGAAGGGCGGCGTCGGCAAGACCACCAGCACGGTGAACCTCGCCGCGGCGTTGGCGATGCACGGCGTGCGCGTACTCGTCATCGACCTCGACCCGCAGGGCAACGCGTCCACCGCGCTCGGCGTGGAGCACCGGCTCGGCACCCCCTCGGTCTATGAGGCCCTGCTCGGCGAGATCGACATCGCCGAGGCCGCCGTCGCGAGTACGGCGTCGCCGAACCTGCTGTGCGTGCCGGCCACCATCGACCTGGCCGGTGCGGAGATCGAGCTCGTGAGCATGGTGGCCAGGGAGGGACGCCTCAAGCAGGCGCTGTCCCCCGAGGCACTCGACCGGATCGACGTCGACTACGTCTTCATCGACTGCCCGCCCTCGCTCGGCCTGCTCACCGTCAACGCCCTCGTGGCGGCGGACGAGGTGCTGATCCCGATCCAGTGCGAGTACTACGCGCTCGAAGGGCTCGGGCAGCTGCTCAGCAACATCGACCTCGTGCGGTCGCACCTCAACATCGACCTGCACGTCTCGACGATCCTGCTCACGATGTACGACGGGCGTACGAAGCTGGCCGACCAGGTCACCACGGAGGTGCGCAGCCACTTCGGCGCCACCGCGCTGCGTACCGTGATCCCCCGCAGCGTGAAGGTCTCCGAGGCACCGGGCTACAGCCAGACGGTGCTCGCCTACGACCCGGGTTCGCGCGGCGCGATGAGCTACGTGGACGCGGCCCGTGAGATCGCCGAGCGCGGTGCCGACGGCCGCATCCGGACCGACGGGCGGTAGGGCGGTGACCGCACCCAGGACCCCTGACCAGAAGAGTCCCGAGCGTCGGACCCCGGAGCGCAAGGGTGGGCTCGGCCGCGGGTTGGCGGCGCTGATCCCGACCGGACCGTCCATCCCGGTCACGACGGGGTCCACCACGTCCGAGGTGAACCCCCGCCCGCGGCAGACCACCGACGAGCGCGCGGACATCCGTCTATCCGGTGCGGTGGCCGGGGCCGAGTACCGCGAGATCGACGTCGCGGCCGTCCACCCGAACCCACAGCAGCCGCGCACGAGCTTCGACGAGGAGGCGCTCGCCGAGCTGGAGCACTCGATCCGCGAGTTCGGGCTGCTGCAGCCGGTCGTCGTCCGCGAGGTCTCCCCCGGCTCCTACGAGCTGGTGATGGGCGAGCGTCGTTGGCGCGCGACGCAACGCGCCGGGCTCGTACGCATCCCCGCCATCGTCCGCAGCGCAGGCGACGACGTGATGCTGCGCGACGCGCTGCTGGAGAACATCCACCGCGTCCAGCTCAACCCGCTGGAGGAGGCGGCCGCCTACGAGCAGTTGCTGGCGGAGTTCGGCGTGACGCACACCGAACTCGCCGACCGGCTCGGTCGCAGCCGCCCGGTCGTCACCAACATGATCCGGCTGCTGCGGCTGCCGGTCTCGGTGCAGCGTCGCGTCGCCGCCGGTGTGCTGTCGGCCGGTCACGCTCGCGCCCTTCTGGGTCTGGAGGACGCAGGCGCGCAGGAGGACCTCGCCACCCGGATCGTCGCGGAGGGCATGTCGGTGCGGGCCACCGAGGAGGCCGTCGTCCTCGCCCGGCGGGACACGCCGACCGCGAAGCCGGTACGTCGTAAGCCGCTGCACGCGCCGGGACTCCAGGACCTCGCCGAGCGGCTGTCGGACACCTTCGACACGCGTGTCAAGGTGGAGCTGGGCCAGCGCAAGGGGCGGATCGTCGTGGAGTTCGGTTCGGTCGAGGACCTCGAGCGGATCGCGAAACTGATGAACCCCCCGCCGCAGGGCTGAACGAGCGAACGGCACTCTCGCCCAGCCGTGTGGGGCGGAAGTGCCGTTCGCTCGGTGCGCTGTGCTGCACCGGCATCGACGACGTCGCGAACCTGGTGCCCGCGCGGGTGACCGCGGCGCTGGTCGTCGTGCTCACCCCCGCGGTCGGCGGCTCCTCGCGCGCGGCGCTCCGGGCCTGGCGGCGCGACGCGCACCGGCGCCCCTCGCCGAACGCCGGGCCGTGGAGGCGTCCGCGGTGGGGTTCGGGCCCGTCGCCCAGCGCGGTCGACCTGCGCGATGGGCAGGACTGTGCGCTGAGGGCCCCGCGCGCGACCTTGAGCGCACACTCTCGACGATCATCGCGGGCGGCTCCCGGAACGCGCTGCCTGCTCCCGTGGACCGCAGCCGGCGACCGGTTCTCTCATCGTCGAAGCAGTCGCGCGGCTCGTTCGGCGGCCCGCGGCCGATGACGACACGACCCCGCGCACCCACCTTGTCGGTCGGGCCGGGCGCGACACCGCCACCTCCGCTCGGCGCGGCCCCTCCGCAGGCCCCATCGGCATCTCGCCGGTCGGACGTGGCCACAGAAGGATGTGCGACGACTCGTCGACCACTGTCATGGGTTCGTCCCGGTGTGGCGCCCCGTCGCCGTCGATCGACGGTCGCCGGCCGCGGCGCCGCGGGTTGCCGGCCGCGACGGTGTTTCACGTGAAACACCGTCAGCGGTGGCGCTCCACCGCCCGCTCGACGAGTGCGGCGTACAGGTCACCGAGCTCGATGCCCGCCGCAGCGGCGGCGGTCGGCAGCAACGACGTGTCCGTCAGCCCCGGGGAGACGTTGACCTCCAGGATCTGCACGCGGCCCTCGGCGTCCACGACGGCGTCGGTGCGCGAGACGTCGCGCAGACCGAGCAGGTGATGGGCGGCGAGCGCCGCCTCCTCCCGCGCGGTGAGTGTGGCGGCCTAGAGCCGTGCCGGGCAGTGGAACGCGGTCGCCCCCGGTGTGTAGCGGGCGGTGTAGGCGTAGAAGCCGCCGGTCGCCTCGATCTCCACCGGCGGCAGGGCCCGCGGTTGGGGACCGTCGTGCACCACGGACACGGCGACCTCCGTGCCGGTGACGAACCGTTCCGCCAGCACGGTGTCGGCGTACGCGAGGCAGCTCACCATCGCGGCGGGCAGGTCGACGGCGGACGCGACCACCTGCGCGCCGAGTGCGGAACCGCCCTGGTCGGGCTTCACCATCAAAGGGAGACCGAGCCGCTCCACCATCGCGTCGAGGACCGCCTGGGCGCCGAACTCGCGGAATGTGGTGTGCGGGAGGGCGACCCAGTCCGGAGTCGTCAGACCGGCGCGGACGAACTCGGCCTTCGCCGTCGGCTTGTCCCACGCCCGCCGACAGGCCGACGACGGGGTGCCGACGAAGG
This sequence comes from Pseudonocardia sp., assembly GCA_030453005.1. Lineage (GTDB taxonomy): Bacteria > Actinomycetota > Actinomycetes > Mycobacteriales > Pseudonocardiaceae > Pseudonocardia. The sequence continues at coordinate 4,656 of JAKDLE010000012.1, forward strand.
GAACGCCGAGCAGGTCAAGTACCGCCTGCACCGAACCGTTCTCCCCCTCGCCGCCGTGCAACGCGATGACGACGGCGTCGGGGCGGTCGGTGCGCAGGCGGCGCAGCAGGGCGGCGTCGGCGTCCCACTCGACGACGGACAGGCCGGTCGTGCGGAGGGCCGACGCCAGGCGCCGGCCCGAGCGCAGCGACACCTCACGTTCATGGGACAGACCTCCCGCGAGTACGGCCACGGTTCTCACCGTCACCGCCCGCGAGCCGGTCGCCACCGTGGAGAGCTCCGTCGAGCCTGAGAGGGTCACCGCGGCATTCTGCGCCACGAGCCCGGTCACACCCCGCACCGGGCACACCGATGTTGTTTCACGTGAAACACCGCGCTACGGCGTGTGCGGCGACGGCGCCTGTGGCCCGTCGCGGACGGCGGGCGGAGTGGCCGGAAGGCGCGCGGGGGTACCGAAGGTGCGCATGACGTCGAGCTCCGCCTCCAGGACCGCCGCGAGACGGCGGACCCCCTCGGTGATCCGCTCGGGGGTCGGGTAGCAGTAGGACAGCCGCAGCTGCCGACTACCGAACCCGTCGGCGTAGAAGCCGGTGCCCGACGCGTACGCCACCCGGGCGGTGACGGCACGCGGCAGCATCGCCTTGGTGTCCACCCCCTCGGGCACGGTGAGCCACACGTAGAACCCGCCGTCCGGGACGTTCCAGGAGCAGCCCTCCGGAAGGTAGGTCTCCAGCGCACGGAGCATGGCGTCGCGGCGGTCGCGGTAGGCCTCGGTGTAGGTCTTGATCTGGCTGCGCCAGTCGTGCCCGGCGAGATAGCGCGAGACGAGCATCTGGTTGAACGACGGCGGGCACAGGGTGGCCGACTCGGCCGCGAGGACGAGCCGGTCGCGCACCGCGGGCGGCACCAGCGCCCAGCCCACCCGCAGACCCGACGCGAAGGTCTTGGAGAACGAGCCGAGGTAGATGACGTCGCGGTCCATCGAGCGCAGCGCCGGGTACGCGGAGCCGCTGAAACCCAGCAGCCCGTAGGGGTTGTCCTCCACCACCGCGACACCGAACCGCGCGCAGATCTCCAGCACCTCCGCGCGGCGTTCGACGGCGAGCGTGACGCCGGCCGGGTTGTGGAAGTTGGGGATCGTGTAGAGGAACTTCGGGACGATCCCCTGGTGCGCCAAGGTGTGCAGAGCGGTGCGGAGCAACTCGGGAACGAGGCCGTGGGAGTCCATCGCCACGTGCACCACGCGCGCCTGGTAGGCGGCGAAACTGCCGAGCGCGCCGACGTAGGACGGGCCCTCGGCGAGCACGACGTCGCCGGGATCGCAGTAGATGCGGGTGACCAGGTCGAGGGCCATCTGTGACCCGACGGTGACGACGACGTCGTCGGGGACGGCGCGGATGCCTTCGAGCGCCATCACCTCGCAGATCTGCTCGCGGAGGGCAGGGACGCCCTGCGCGGAGCCGTACTGCAGCGCCACCTGTCCCTCGCGGGCGACGAGATCGGCGACCTCCACCGACAACGCGTCCAGCGGCAGCGCGGCGATGTTCGGCATCCCGCCGGCCAGGGAGACGACCTCGGGCCTGCTCGCGACCGCGAACAACGCCCGGATCTCCGACGCCGTCATCCCTGCGGTGCGCGCCGCGAACCGCTCCGCGGGCGCGACGGCCGGCGTGGAGGGGACTTCTCGGCGGAGCGGCGCGTCGGCCACGGAATCCTCCCGGGTTGTCGAATCGACCGAGTGTAACCGGGGCTACCTGCCCCCGGATCGGGTTGTGACCGGCCCTTCGTCGCCACAGAGTCGCCGGTCGCAGCAGGTGGGGTATCGTGAGCGGTTGGATCGATCTATGGTCGGGAGGCCGTTCGCGTCGGGCGACGGCATCAGGGGTAGCTCGCCGCCGGAGGTTTGACTTGTCCTGGCACGTTGCTCCCATCACTCTGGACAATCTGGACGAACTGCCCAAACGGTGTCGTCGCTGTGTCTTCTGGGAGCTGTCCGAGACCCTGCGCCGCCAAGCGGTCGACTTCGGCTCGGTGGAGCTGGAGAAGGAGGCGTGGGTCTCCGAGGTGCTGCTGGAGTGGGGGTCGTGCGGGCGCATCGTGCACATGGACGGCTCCCCCGCGGGCTACGTGATCTACGCGCCGCCCTCGGCGGTGCCGCGCGCCGCCGAGATGCCCACCGGCCCGGTCAGCGCCGACGCGGTACTGCTCACGACGATGCAGGTCCTGCCGGAGTTCGCGAGCGAGGGTCTCGGCCGGATGTTGGCGCAGGCGGTGGTGCGCGACCTCACGCGTCGTGGGGTGAAGGCCATCGAGGCCTTCGGTGACGCCCGGCCCGGCACCGAGCCCGACTGCGTCATCCCGGCCGACTTCCTGCGCAGCGTCGGGTTCAAGACGGTCCGCCCGCACCCGCGCTGGCCGCGGTTGCGGATGGAGCTGCGCTCGGCGATGACGTGGAAGGAGGACGTCGAGGCCGCGTTGGAGCAACTGCTCGGTTCGATCACGGTCCCGATGCAGGCACCGGCACCGGTGGAAAGCGGGATGCCCGCCCGTTCCTGATCACGCCCTAGCGAGGATCTGGCCCCAGCGACGATCTGAGGGCGCCGTGAGATCAACGCTGCGGGCCGATGACGAGTCCCCGAGGGGGAGAGGCCCGGGGAGGCGGTCTCAGATCGCCTGCGCCCCGCCCCGTTCCAGTTCGCGGGCCAGGACGTCGGAGAACGTGAAGGTGCCGGTCGGCTGGTCGTTCTGGCCCAGCAGATACAGGCGTTTGACGCCGACGAGGATGCCCTCGGCCACGACGTCGCGGAACTCGGGTGACAACAGCATGCGTCGGTCGCCCATGTTGGTGAGATACCCGATCTCGATGCGGACCGCGGGCATCCGGGTCAGCCGCAGCAGCTCCCACGTGCGGGCCTGCGACCAGCAGTCGAGCATCGCGGTGCGGGTGAGCAGCTCGCGCTGGATGAGCCCGGCGAGCGCCTCGCCGACGGTGGAGGTGGCGCCGGAGCCGTTGCCGAAGTGGAACGTGGCGAGACCCTGGGCGTGCATGCTGCGGCCGGCGTCGGTGTGCAGGGACAACACGAGGTCCGCACCGGCGTTGTTGGCGAACTCGGCCCGCTCGGCTTCGGCGGGGCAGGTGTCCTCGCGTCGGGAGAGCATCGCCTCCATGCCGGTGGCCGTCATCCGGCCCACCAGCCGACGGCCGAGGTCCCACATCAGGGCGGCCTCGGTGACGTCGCCGGACGCGACGCCGCGGTCCATTCCGCCGTGTCCGGGGTCGACGACGATGCGCTTGCCGCGCATCCGGGGCCCGGCCTCGCGCAGCAGCTCCTGCTCACGCAGCAGATGCGGGCGGCCACCGGTGACCTTGCGGCCGAGCTGCTTGAGCGAGCGCAACGTGGCCGGGCCGCACAGCCCGTCGGGGACGAGGCCGTACTCCCGCTGGAACGCACGCAGGGCGGCCTCGGTGCGTTCGTCGAACACCCCGCCCGGGCGGCCCGGGTCGAACCCGAGTTCGAGCAGGCGTTCCTGCAGCATCGTGACGTCGTCGCCGGTCATCGGCGCGGAGATCATGAGCGCCAGCATGCGGTCACCGAGCGTGAAGCTCGCCTCGTGCATGGCCCGGTAGGTGGCGGCGCCGACGATACCGTCCGTGATCAGGCCACGGCGTTGCTGGAACGCGCGGACGGCCTGCTCGACCCCCGCGTCGAAGTGGTCCTCGACCACGTTCGGATGCGGTGCGGGCAGCAGACCGAACCGCCGCAACGTCGTGCGGACCTCGCCCACGGCGCGACCGCTGTCCCCTCGGCGCAGCAGCTGCATGCACTCCTCGCTCGATGTCGGCGGCACCACCCACGCGGGCGGATGGGAGCCCATTGTGCCCTGCCGACCCCCGACGGGGGGACAGCGGCCCGTAGCCCGGCGTGTCCGGGTCGTGATAAACGGGTGCCCCGCTCGGTTCACGAGCGGGGCACCCGTCGGTGTCTGCGGATCAGGCCAGGTAGTCGGCCAGGTCCGAGAGCAGCGCGGCCTTCGGCTTGGCGCCGACGATCTGCTTCACGGGCTTGCCGTCCTGGAACACGATCATCGTGGGGATCGACATGACCTGGAAGTTGCGGGCGGTCTCGGGGTTGGCGTCGATGTCGAGCTTCGCGACGGTGAGCTTCTCGGCGTTCTCGCCCGCGATCTCGTCGAGTACGGGGGCGACCATCTTGCACGGACCGCACCAGCTGGCCCAGAAGTCGACCACGACGGTCTTGCTGCTCTTCAGGACGTCGGCATCGAAGGTGGCGTCGGTGACGTCGACGGTGTTGTTGCCCATGTCGTGCTCCATTTCGTCGTGTGGGGGGTCGATGGTCAGCCGGTGACGGCGGCGACCTGTTCGGACGCGTGGCCGTAGCCGCCGCCCGCCATCTCGGTGGTGACGGCGCCCTCGGCGAGCCAGCGCTCGGCGTCGATCGCCGCGGAGCATCCCGAACCGGCCGCCGTGACGGCCTGCCGGTACGTGTGGTCGACGAGGTCGCCGCAGGCGAAGACGCCCGGGATCTCGGTGTAGGTGCTGGGCGAGGCGACCGAGACGTAGCCGGCGTCGTCGAGGGCCAGCTGACCCTGCACGAGCTCGCTGCGGGGGTCGTGCCCGATCGCCACGAACATGGCGGCCGCGTCGAGGGTGCGCTCCTCGCCGGTGACGGTGTCGCGCAGCGACAGCCCGGAGACGCTTCCCTCGCCGAGTACGCCGATGACCTCGGCGTTGAGCGCCCACCGCATCTTCGGGTCGTTCTGCGCCCGTTCGAGCATGATGCGCGAGGCGCGGAACTCCTCGCGGCGGTGCACGATCGTGACCGACTTCGCGAAGCGGGTGAGGAACGTGGCCTCCTCCATCGCGGAGTCGCCGCCGCCGACGACGGTGATGTCGTGGTCGCGGAAGAAGAACCCGTCGCAGGTGGCGCACGAACTCACGCCGCGGCCCAGCAGCTCCTGCTCGCCGGGGATGCCCAGGTAGCGCGCCGCCGCTCCCATCGCGAGGATGACGGCGCGGGCGGAGTAGGTGACGCCGTTGGCCACGACGGTCTTGACCGGACCCGCCAGCGAGACCTGCTCGACGTCCTCGGACCGCAGCTCGGCGCCGAAGCGGGTGGCCTGGCCGCGCATCTGCTCCATGAGCTCGGGGCCCATGATCCCGTCGGTGAAGCCGGGGTAGTTCTCCACCTCGGTGGTGGTCATCAGGGCGCCGCCGAACTGGCTGCCCTCGAAGACCAGCGGGGCGAGCTGGGCCCGGGCGGCGTAGACCGCGGCGGTGTAGCCCGCGGGCCCGGAACCGATGATGATCAGCTCGTGCACCTTGTCGGTGGCCACGTCAACCCCGTCCTCTCGAATTCGGTACGTCGGATACAACCCGGCCCCAGGATCACGCATTCCGGCACCCGGCGCACACCGGGTGCCACCGCTCGGGATCCGTCACCGACCTGCGCCGATCACCTGCTCGGCGAGGACCGTGCCGCCGTCCGCGCCGCAGGCCGGGTCCACGACCAGCACCCGGAACCGCCCCAGCGTCCCGGTGCTCAGTACGAGCAGCAGCGCCTGCTCACCGTCCAGGCGTACCCGGCGCCCACCGAGCACCTCGTCGTCCACCCGCCCGACCGCGGTGAGGCACCCGGCGCGGGTGGCCGGGTCGGCGAGCCCGCCCAGGTCGTCGACGCCGATCGTGGAGCGGGCGACGGCCGCCAGCTCGACCCGGCTGATGACTAGCCGGTCGTCGGGACGGGCGAGGAGCACACCCGCGACCACCGCGGCGACCGCCAGGACCGCCCCGGCCACCCGACGACGTGGGCGGGACCCGAGCACCCGCGGACGCGCCCGAGCGGGCTCCGGGCAGGCCGTCTCCCGGCGGGGGGCCGCGTCGAGTGCCGCGGCCCAGCGCGCGGCGACGTCGGGGGGCACCGGCGGGGCGGGCAGACCGGCGAGCTCGGCGCGAGTGGCGGTGAGTGCGGCGAGCGCCGCCGCGGCCTGCGGGTCCGCGAGCGCGGCGGCGCGCACCCGCTCGGCCCGCTCTGGCTCCAGCAGACCCGCGTCGAGGTCGGCGAGCAGCTCGAGATCGGGACGGCCGTCTGCGCCCGACGGCGGCCCCGCAGGCACGGTCACCACTGCTCCCCCCGCAGATGTCCGAGCAACACGGCGAGCCGGGTGCGGCCGCGTGCACAGCGACTCTTCACGGTGCCGACCGGCACGTCCAGGATCCGCGCGACCTCGGCGACCCCGAACCCCTGTACGTCGACGAGCACGATCGCGACGCGCTGGAAGTCGGGCAGGGTGGCGAGGGCGTCGGACACGGCCATCCGGGTGGCCAGCTCGGCGACCGCGTCGGGCCGAACGGCCGGCATCTCGTGGTCCGGCCACGGCACCGTCGGCCGTCGGCGCGCGTCGCGCAGACGGTCCATGCAGGTGTTGACGAGGATGCGGTGCAGCCAGGTGCGCACCGAGGCGTCGCCGCGGAAGCGGTCGGCGGCCCGGTGCGCGGCGAGCAGCGTCTCCTGCACGGCGTCGGCCGCCTCGTCCTGGTCGTGCAGCGTCCGCACGGCGACGCCCCACATCCGGTCGGCGTGCCTGCCCGCGAGTTCGGCGAAGGCACCGTCGTCTCCCGCCCGGTGGGCCGCGAGCAGCTCCTCGTCGGTCCGGGTGGGGATCACGGCCGGAGCGTAGGTCGGCACCCCTGCCGCCCGTGGGCGTTCGGGAGAACCGGTGGTGTCGGATCAGCCGCCCGCTCGGCTGAACTCGATCTCGCCGATCTCCGACGAGTACGCGCCGTCGCCGCCGCCGAGCTCGGTGACCCAGAGCAGGACGTGCTGGACCGGCTGGCTGCCGTCGAGCTCGATCGCCGTCTCGCCGACGTCGAGCACGGCCGCGGTGATCAGTTGGGTCTGGTCGACGCCGGAGCCCGCCGTCGGCGCCGCCCGCACCTGGACACGGGTGCCGGGACTCGGTGAGGTGATGGTGATCTCGGAGAGCTGCACCGCCGAGGCGAACGAGGCCATGATCCCGACGCCGGGCTTGAGCGCGGGGAACTGCTGCTCGTAGGTGAACGTGCCCCAGGCGGTGGCCGGGTCGCCGTCGATGACGCGCGTGACCTGGTCGGCGTTGTCCTGGTCGCCGACGTCGTCGACCACCTCGACGGAGGCGACCTGGGCCCGCCCGCCCGTCTGCTCGGTCTCGGGAGGGGGAGGCGGAGGTGCGGGTTCGTCGGCGGGCGGCGCTCCGGCGTCGGTGTTCTCGACGACGATGGTGGGTTCGGCCGGGTTGGACAACAGCGAGGTGAGCTGTACGGCCAGGTAGCCGAGTACCACGAGCACGGCCACCGCGAGTGCGGCGAGCCCGATGAGCAGTTTGCGCCTGCGGGTCGGATCGGGTGCGGGGGTGTTGCGCCCACGGTCCTGCCACACGTCGCCGGGCGAGGACGGGACGCCGTCGTGCTCGGGCGGGAACAGGGCGATGCGGTCGTCCTCGGCCACGGCGGTGCCGAGCAGGCGGCCCACCGCCGCGGCGGTGTGGATGTGGCCGGGCGCCGTGTCGGGTCCCAGCGTGCCGGTGGCGACGGCGTCGAGCTCCACCGGTACCCCCGGACGCACCGTGGAGGGGGCCTCCAGCGCACCGCCTGCGGTGCGGTCGGCCGACGGCAGCCCGGCGCGGGCGGCGTCGGCCCCCGACAGCGGCCAGCGGGAGGTCAGCAGCGTGAACAGCACGGCGCCGAGGCCGCGCACGTCGTCGGCCGGGCTCAGCTCGGGCCGCGGCAGGGCGAAGCAGAACCGGGCTCGTCCCTCCGGCGTGATGCGGATGCGCTGGGGGTGGTCGCAGCCGAGGACGAAGCCGTGCCGGTGGGCCGCCTCGGCGGCGGCGGCCAGCGGCACGACCGCGCGCGCGGCGGCGAGCGGCTTGAGTAGACCCTCGGCGACGACCTCGGCGAGACTGCGCCCGCTGACCCACTCGGTGACGGCCGCGCCGAGCACGTCGTCGGGCAACCCGGACGCGCCGGGCGAGAGGACGTCGAGCAGCCGGGCACACCCCGGATGCTCGAACGACCCGGACCGCAGCGCGCGCACGATCATCTCGCTCGCGCGGGATGCGCCGGTGGGGTCGGCGTCACCGCCGACGGCGCCCCGCTCGGGGGCGAGCATGCGCAGCAGGGTGATCGCGACGTCCCGACGCAGCACGGTGTCCTCGGCGCGCCAGAACTCCGCGCCTACGGCGAGGTCGGCGCCGACCCGGGCACGGAGCCGGTACCGGCCGGTGAGCACGAGACCGGGACCGACCCGGGGCGAGGTGTCTCGCTCAGTGGCTCTGGCCTGCTCGGGGACCAGGGCGGGAACGTCGGACACGGGCGCCGGCGGGCGGCTCGCAAGCTCGCTCAACGCACACACCTCCCCCGGGACGAACCACCGTGACCCCCACAGCAGCCTACGTCAGTGTCCGGCCCCACGCCGGGGTTTGAGCCGTTCGGCGAGCCGGGTGATCCGGTTCACGACGGCGTCCACCTCGCGGACCCGGAGCAGCCGCATCGCCGCCAGGACCGCCGGTACCGACACGATCATGGCGACGACCAGCGCCACCCACGCGCGTCCCGGCGCGGGCCACGTGTCGGGGATGGGTAGCAGCGTGACCACGCCGAAGGCCACCAGTGTGCCGAGCAGCGACGCGACCGTCGTCGAGGCCATCGCGGCGAGGACGTCGGAGGTCGGCAGTCGTCCCAGCCGCCTGCGCAGCACCACCTGTCCGAGCACCGCGGCGAACACGAACGACAGCCCGTTGCCCGCGGCGAGACCGAGCACGACCTGCTCGGGCGGCAGCAGGGCGCCGCAGAGCAGGAACAGCGGGATCTGGAAGCCGATGGTGGCGGCCTGGAGCACCGTGGGTGTGCGGCTGTCGGCCATCGCGTAGAACACCCGCAGCTGCAGCATGGTGATGGCGTAGGGCAGGAGTCCGAACGCGGACACGGCCAGTGCCGACCCGATCAGCCGCGCGCCATCGAGGTTCTCGGCCCGCAGGCCGAACAGCGCCACCGCGATCGGGGTGCCGAACACGGTGATCAGCGCGGAGATGGGAAGCAGGAAGACCGCGGAGAGCCGGGCGCCCAGCGACAGGTCGGAGACGACGTCGGAGGTGCGGTCCTCCGCCGCGGCGCGGCTCATCCGTGGCATCAGGGCGGTGAGCAGTGATACCCCGAGGATCCCGTAGGGCACCTGGAGCAGCAGCCAGGCGTTCGAGTACGCGGTCAGGCTACCGCTGGACGCCGACGTCGTCACGCGGGTCATCACGAGGTAGCCGAGCTGCCCGATCAGCACGTAGAGCAGCACCCAGACGGCGAGCCCGACGGTCTCCTTCAGCCGGGCGTCGAGTCCCCACACGGGGCGGTAGCGGAACCCGAGCCTGCGCAGCGCCGGGATGAGCACGAGCGCCTGTACGACGATCCCGAACGTGACGCCCAGCCCGAGCACGAGCAGCTTCGGCTCGCCCATCCGCACCGGGTCGACGCTGATCTCGCCCGGCATCAGCGCGAACACGCCCAGCACCACGAGTACGACCACGTTGTTGAGCACCGGGGCCCACGCGAACGGCCCGAAGATCCCGCGGCTGTTGAGGATCGCCCCGAACAGGGCGCCGAGGCCGAAGAAGAAGATCTGCGGCAGCAGCAGGTAGAGGAACGCGGTGGTCAGCTCCGTCGTGGCCCCGGGGCCCGCGGAGCCGGTGTAGAGGCGAGCGAGGAGCGGCGCGGCCAGCACGGCCAGCACCGTGGCCACCAGCAGGATGACGCCGGCGAGGGTGAGCAGGCGTCGGGTGTAGGCGTCGCCGCCGTCGTCGTCCTCCACCTGCGCGCGTACCAGCACCGGCACCAGCACGCTGCTGAGCACCCCGCCGATGAGCAGTTGGTAGACGATCACCGGCAGGGTGTTGGCGACCGTGTAGGAGTCGGTGAGGGCGCCGATGGTCAGGACGGTGAGCAGGGCGACCTGGCGTAGGAAGCCGGTGATGCGGCTGACGAGGCTGGCCAGCGCGATCCGGCTGCTGGACCGCCCCAACGACGGCGTCGGCTCGGAGTCGACGACGGGCGCGAAGATCTGGGTGGCCTCGTCCGCCCCGGGCGGGGGGTCGTAACCGCGGCGCTGCGGCGACGGGTGGTCTCGGGGTCCGGTCGC
>JAKDLE010000321.1 GCA_030453005.1 Pseudonocardia sp.
GTTTCCCGGGTAGTTCTGCCGCGGTAGTTTTCCCGCTCTTGGGGGGGGGGGGGGGTCCTCACCCCCCCCCGCCCCCACGGCACCCGCACGGATCAGTGCGAGGTGGCCTTCTCCGAGCCTGCGCCCGTCAGCGAGCGAACCTCCATCTCGGCGAACTTGCCCTCCTCGACGGGATGCCGCCCGCCGACGTAGGTGCCGATGACACCGAGCAGGAACGACAGCGGGATCGACACGAGGCCGGGGTTGGCCAGCGGGAAGATGTCGAAGTCCGCGCCCGGGATCATCGAGCCCGGCCGACCGGAGACCGCAGGCGAGAAGACGATCAGCAGCACGACGCTGCCCAGCCCGCCGTAGATGCTCCACAGTGCACCGGTCGTGTTGAACCTGCGCCAGAACAGCGAGTACAGGATCGTCGGCAGGTTCGCCGAGGCCGCCACCGCGAACGCCAACGCCACCAGGAACGCGATGTTCTGGTTGCGCGCCAGGATCCCTGCCGCGATCGCGAAGACCCCGATGACCACCGCGGTGATCCGGGCGACCCGCACCTCGGAGTCCGGCTCGGTCTCGCCCTTCTTGAGCACGTTCGCATAGAAGTCGTGCGCGAACGACGCCGACGCGGCGATCGTCAGACCGGCCACGACCGCCAGGATGGTGGCGAACGCGACCGCGGAGATGAGGCCGAGCAGGATGACGCCGCCGAGCTCGAACGCGAGCAGCGGAGCGGCCGAGTTGGTGCCGCCGGGGGCGTCGCTGATGCGCTGGGCCCCGCCGGGCACCAGCGCCGCGGCGCCGTAGCCCAGCACCAGTGAGAACAGGTAGAAGATCCCGATCAGCCAGATCGCCCACACCACCGAGCGCCGGGCCTCCTTGGCCGTGGGCACGGTGTAGAAGCGCATCAGGATGTGCGGCAGGCCCGCGGTACCGAGCACGAGCGCGAGCGACAGCGAGATGAAGTCGATCGTCGCGAGCTCGGACGAACCGTAGGCCAGCCCCGGGTTGAGCAGGTTCCCGCCGAGCTCCTTCGTGGCCCCCGCGGCGTTCGTGATCGTCGGGTTGGCGTCCACCGCCTGCCCGAGCAGCGCGGAGAGGTTGAACCCGAAGATGACGAGCACCCAGACCGTCATCACCGCGGCACCGATCAACAGCAGTGTCGCCTTGATGATCTGAACCCAGGTCGTGCCCTTCATGCCTCCGACGAGCACGTAGACGATCATCAGGAGGCCGACGATGGCGATCACGATGCCTTGGCCGACGACGTTCTCGTTGGGGATCTGCAGCAGGAGCGTGATGAGCGCGCCCGCGCCCGCCATCTGCGCGAGCAGGTAGAAGAACGACACCACCAGCGTGGACGTCGCCGCGGCGGCCCGGACCGGACGCTGGCGCATCCGGAAGGCCAGCACGTCGCCCATCGTGAACTTGCCGGTGTTGCGCAGCAGCTCGGCCACCAGCAGCAGCGCGACCAGCCAGGCCACCAGGAAGCCGATGGAGTAGAGGAAGCCGTCGTAGCCGTTGACGGCGATCGCACCGGCGATACCGAGGAACGACGCCGCCGAGAGGTAGTCACCGGCGATCGCGATGCCGTTCTGCGGCCCGGTGAACGAGCGGCCTGCAGCGTAGTAGTCCGATGCCGTCTTGTTGTTGCGACTCGCCCGGAACACCACGACCAGCGTGATCGCCACGAACGCGGCGAAGATGCTGATGTTGAGGATCGGGCTGCCGACGCGGTCGACGTCGGCCTGTGCGAGGACGGTCATGCCGGCCCCTCGATGCGCTGACGCAGCTGCTCAGCGAGCGGATCCAACCGCTGGTTGGCGTACCGCACGTAGACCGTGGTGATCACGAAGGTGGTGACGAACTGCAGGAGGCCGACGATCAGGCCGACGTTGATGTTGCCGAGCACCTTGATCGACATGAACCCCGGGGCGTAGGACGCCAGCAGCACGTAGGCCAGGTACCAGAGGAGGAAGGCCGCACTCATCGGGAAGATGAACCTGCGCAACCGCGAGCGTAGGTCGGCGAACTCCGGACTGTCGTGTACCTGTTCGTACACCGTTCCTGTTGATCGATCGCCTGTCGCTCCCACGACGTCCTCCCGGTTCGCTGCTCGTCACGCGTCCGCCCCCTGGAGGGCGGAACCCTCAGGTCCGCTACTCAGGGAACGATTGCTGGGTCGAACGGGAACGCTATAGCACCGAAAGAGCCTGTGTCGCCCGCAACTTTGCGGTGGTCGAGAGGATCCCGCCCTCACCAGCCGGTAGCGGACCGGCGTCCTTCGGGTGCCTCCGATCGGCCGGACGCGCCCGGGTCGGGATCGTCGTCGAGGCGGTCGTGGGTGAGCCCGAGGCGCTCCGGGGCGTGCAGGCGCAGCAGGGCCCGGTCGACGTCCGCGGGGATCTGGGCGCGGGTGCTCCGGCTGACGACGACCATCGTCAGGAACGCCGCGGGCACCGTGATGGCGGCGGGTCGGTTGAGCAGCACCACGAGCCAGCCCGACGGCAGGTCCACGAACATGCTCACCGCGGTCCCCACGCCGGACAGGACGCCGCCGACGAGCACCCCCGCGACCGCCCCCGTCGCCGTCAGGCCGCGCCACCAGATGCCCAGCACCAGCAACGGACAGAACGTGGACGCCGCCACCGCGAACACGAGCGGCACCGTCAGCGCGAAGTCGAGCCGGGTCACCGACAGGGCCATGACCAGCGGCACCACCGTGGAGAGCACGGCGGCGAACCGGAAGTCGCGCCAGCGCCCGCCGAGCACGTCGGTGAACAGCACCCCGGCCAGGCTGACGACCAGCCCCGAGGAGGTGGCGAGGAACGCCGCGGTGACGCCTGCGGCGACCAGCCCGGCCAGCAGCCAGCCCGCCCAGCCCTGGCCCAGCGCCGCGGTGGGTAGGAGCAGCACTGCCGCGTCGGTCTGCCCGCTGACCATCAGCTGCGGGGTGTAGAGCCGGGAGAGCCCGCCGACGAGCGTAACCAGCATGTAGAACACGCCGATCATCGCCAGCACGGAGACCGTGGTGCGGCGGGCGGCCCGGCCGTCGGGGTTGGTGTAGAAACGCACGAGCACGTGCGGCAGACCCATCGTCCCCAGGAACCCGGCGATGAGGATCGAGTAGATCTCGAAGAGCTGGTAGCCGGCATCGCCCGACATCGGGACCAGCCAGTCCTCGTCGGTGACGGGCGCGCCCGCCGCGGTGGGCACGGGTGTACCCGCCTCGAACACGAGAACGCTGTCGGCGAGCACCTCGTGGGGGCCGGGCTGCCACAGCAACGGGCCGTCGACCGGGACGCCGTCCACCACTCCCGTGGCCACCAGGTCGACCGGCTCGACGACCTCCAGCACCACGTCGGTGCGGATCTCCACGGTGGTGGTGGCCGGGAAGGTCGGGGCCGCGGGACGGTCGAAGGTGTGCGAGCCGGACAGGAACACGCCCAGCACGACGATCGCGGGGACCAGCATCGCCGTCAGCTTGAGCCAGTACTGGAACGCCTGCACGAAGGTGATCGAGCGCATCCCGCCGCCCACCACCGTGAGCAGGACGATGACACCCGCCGCGGCGACCCCGGTCCACGCGGGCAGGGCGGTGAGCGTGGTGAGCGCCAACCCGGCGCCCTGGAGCTGCGGCAGCAGGTAGAGCCACCCGATGACCAGCACGAAGATCGTGCAGATCCGACGTAGCAGGGGCGACTCCAGCCGCACCTCCGCGAAGTCGGGGACGGTGTAGGCACCCGAGCGGCGCAAGGGCGCGGCCACGAACAACAGCAGCGCGAGGTAGCCGGCCACGAACGCGACGGGGTACCACAGCGCATCGGCCCCCTCGCGGAGGATGAGCGCGGCGATGCCCAGGAACGACGCCGCGGACAGGTACTCCCCGGAGATCGCGCTGGCGTTGACGACGGGACCCACCGTGCGGGAGGCCACCAGGAAGTCCGAGGTGCTGCGCGCCACGCGCACCCCGTAGGAGCCGATGATCGCCGAGACCACACCGGTGGCCACGATCGCGAACAGCGCGATCTGCGCGGAGGGGGACACGTCCTAGGCCCTAGTCCTGCACATGATCGGCGAAGTTCTGCTCGACACGCTCGGCGGTGCGGGTGTGCCACCAGCCCAGGCCGAGCAGGAACGGGTAGACGAGCACGCCGAGCAGCAGCCACGGCAGGCGCAGACCGAACACCTCGGTGCGGCCGATCTCGGGGAACATCGCGAACGCCAGCGGCAGCAGACCGAGCGTGAGCCCGACGCCGATCGCGAACCGCAGCGCCACCGCGAGCTGGGAACCGATGAGGTTGCTGCGGAGCAGCTCGCCGACCGCGCCGCCCTCCTGGATGTCGACGACGGTGCGCACCGGCAGGGCACCGACACGACGCTCGGACAGGATCACCTTCACCCGCGTGGAGGCGGCGACGACCTCGGTGGCGGACCCGTCGTCCGGCTCGACGCCCTCTGCGGCGGAGTCGCGCCGGGTCGCACGCTGCGCCGGAACGACGACCGGCTCGGAGGGGCGCTCCACCGTCGGCGGGGCGGTGGCCGACCAGAGGATGGTCGACTCCTCGTCGTCGTTCGGCCGGAACCCGCGTGGCGGGCCGGGCACGTGGACGGGCTGCGTGAAGTCGGCGCGCGTGGGGTCGTCACGACGTCCGGCCTGCTCGTGACCGGCTTCCGGTCGATCGATCTGCGC
>JAKDLE010000322.1 GCA_030453005.1 Pseudonocardia sp.
ACAGCTGCGAGTCGTCGGGAGCAGGCCGGTACTCGGGCCACTCGTCCCAGCCGGGAGTGGTCTCCGGGTCGATGACCGTTGTTGGGTCGACGACCGTTGTACCGAACATGTGTTCGAGTATACCCGGCGCCGGACGGAAGGTCCAGGGGGTGCTGTGGCTCGTCGAGCGGCCCGTGTGCTGAGCGACTCTCAAGTGGCCCTCCTGACTGGGCGCCCGCCGACGAACAACGCCCGATTCGGCGTTCCTGATCTCTCGTCCTGTGCTACCGCGACTGTTCGCGGTTGCGTCTTGCCACCACAACCGCCGGCCAGCGCCATGATCGCCAGCTCGGCGCGCTTCCGGCCAGATCCAGATCCGGCCGCAAAAGCGCCCAATCGGTGATCATGGCGTCGGCCAGGTCCCACCTGACGATCACCGGCAGCGAGCCTGCCGAGTCGAGGCGACGACCTGCCGCGACATGTGCAGTGGCGAACTCGGCTACACCGGCACGGTCGCGTGAGCCCGAACGGCGCGACACGCCCGAATCCGTCGAGGTTGTTTCTCTGCGAGCGCTGATCCGTGGGTACACGCCGGAGGTACGTGTCAGCCGGCCGCGGACACGGCGAGAAGTCCGACGACCACAGCCATCGCGGTGTCGCGTCACGGGCCACGGTGTTCCAGCCGGGGTGGCAGCGATGCCAGGCACTGGCCCGCGCCGTGCCGTAGCGGGTGGTCTCGGTGCTGCTGGTGCGCTCGGCGTGGGCCAGGTGGCCGAGTCGGTCAGCGCCACGAGCGGGCCGTGGCGGCGTGGGCTGGGTCTTCTCCTCCTGACGTCCTCCCGCGCAGGCGCGCTGGCCGGAACCGCCGTGTGGATCGTCAGCGGCTACACCGTGCCCCGAGCGTCGAGGCGGGGTGTGACCGGGCGAACCTTTCCGGTCGGTGCGCCGAAACCCAAGCCGACCGGCCCGGACCCCCACCCGCAGTTCCCACCGGCACCGCGCACCACGTGACGACGGCGGGCAAGACCGTCATCCGCGCCACGGGCGCACCGTGGCCGGTCAAGGGGTTGAACGGCGAGGTCAGCGTGACGCCGCCCGCCGCACGGGCCGGTCAGGCCGGGGCGGCCGCACCGCAGCACGCGTCGGACCCGACGGGCGCCTCGCCGAAGGTCTCACTGTCGGACAGCACGGTGTAGACCTCCCACCGCTCCCCGCCCGGGCCCGTCACCCACACCTTGTCCTGGGTGGCGAAGCAGCACGTGGTGCCGATCTCCTCGTCGGTGAACAGCCCCTCGCCGGTGAGGCGGGCGATCTCGTCGTGCACGACCCGGCTTGTGGCGACCTCGACACCGAGGTGGTTCAGCGTGCCGCCCTGTCCGGGGTTCTCCAGCAGCACGAGCTTGAGCGGCGGCTCGGCGACGGCGAAGTTGGCGTAGCCGGGCCTGCGCTTGGCCGGGGCCACGCCGAGCAGCTTGGTGTAGAAGACGACGGCCTGGTCGAGGTCGTCGACGTTGAGGGCCAGCTGGACACGGGACATGTGGTTCCTCCACTGATTAGACGTTCATCGAAAGGGTGCACCACTATTCGACATACGTCAAGTAGTGTCGGCGATATGCCCCGCGCCCTGCCCGTCGTCGACGTGACCGCCCCCATCTGCTGTGCCCCGGTCGCGGCCGGCCGGATGGGTGAGGTCGAGGCGCTGGAGGTGGCGATGCGGCTCAAGGCGCTGGCCGACCCCACGCGCGTCCGCCTGATGTCGCTGCTGCTGACGACGGGCGAGATGTGCACCTGCGACCTGGCCGACGAGGTCGGGCTCACCGACGCCACCGTCAGCCACCACCTGAGCCGCCTGCGCCGCGCCGGGCTCGCGGAGAGCACCCGGCGGGGGATGAACGTCTACTACCGGGCCCGGCCGGAGTCGCTCGGCGCGCTGTGCCGGGTGCTGGACCCCGGGTGCCGCTGAATCGGGATCGCGTCCGGATCCCGTCCGGTGACGGCGTAGACGGTCTCGCGCGCCACCGCCACGGCGTGGTCGGCGAACCGTTCGTAGTAGCGGGCCAGCAGCGTCACGTCGACGGCGGCGGTCACGCCGTGCGGCCAGGCTGGGTCCATCAGCACCCCGAACATGTGCCGGTGCAGGGCGTCCATCGCGTCGTCGTCGGAGTCGAGCTCGACCGCGCGCAGCACGTTGCGCGAGCGCACGACGTCGGCGGCCTTGAGCGCGAGCTGCACCGCGACCTGACCCATATCGGTGAAGTCGTCGCGCACCTCGGCGGGCAGCGTGTGGCCCGGGTGGCGGCGCTGCACCGCCTTGGCGACGAGCAGGGCGAGGTTGCCCATCCGGTCGAGGTCACCCGCCGAGCGGATCGCGGCGACCACCGCGCGCAGGTCACCCGCCACCGGCTGATGGAACAGCAGCGCCTCGGAGGCGAGCTCCTCGATCCCTGCGCGCTGTGCTCTGAGCCGGGGCGCCCCGGCGATCACCCGGACGGCGAGCCGCTCGCGGCGCTCCAGCATCGCGGCCGTGGCCTGGTGCAGCGCGTCGGCGGCCGCGGTGCACATCTGGGCCAGCAGCTCGGACAGTCCGCCGAGCTGCTGCGGCAGTGGCGCGGCAGCCACGACGTCAGACGGTCAGTGGCCCGGGCATGGTGCCGGTGACCACGTAGACGATGCGGCGCGCGACGGCCACCGCGTGGTCGGCGTAGCGCTCGTAGAAGCGGGCCAGCAGCGTGATGTCGATCGCCGGGCCGACGCCGTGCGTCCACGCCGGGTCCATCAGCACCGTGAACATGTGCCGGTGCAGGTCGTCCATCTCGTCGTCGTCGGTCTCCAGCTCCTCGGCCTTGCCGAGGTCGCGGGAGCGGATGACGTCGCCCGCCTTCCTCGCCAGCTCGCAGCCGACGCGGCCCATCTCGACGAAGTACGGGTTGATCTCGGCGGGCAGCACCGGCTGCGGGTGCCTGCGGCGGGCGGTCTGAGCGACGTGCAGCGCGAGGTCGCCCATGCGCTCGATGTCGCCCGCGCCGTGGATGGCGGAGACGACGGTGCGCAGGTCGGTGGCCACCGGCGCCTGCAGCGCCAACAACGCGAAGGCGCTCTCCTCCGCCGAGGCGCGCAGCTCGTCGATGCGGATGTCGAAGCTGATCACCTCCTCGGCCAGCTGCAGATCGCTCTCCAGGAGCGCCGTGGTGGCCTTGGCCATGGCGCCTGCGACCTGGTCACACATGTCGGCCAGGCCACCGGCCAGGTTGTCGAGTTGATCAAGGTAGGCGTCGCGCATGCTACGAGGGTAGAGGTGCGAACGGGGCCAGGTGGCGTCCCCGGGTGAACCCGCGGTGAACGCTCGTCGTCAGGGCCGTGCGCAGGACACCGCGGGTTCGTCGGCGACCGCACCGGCGGCCGCTGCGGGCGGCCGGACCGTGCCGTCGAACGACCGGCCGAGTACGAGCTGGAACAGACCGCTCGCACCCGTGTCGGGCACGGCTCTCGCCGCGGGCACGATCTCACCCAGCAACTCCGCTGCCGCGGCCCGGTCGGGAGAGAAGCGGATGATCGTCTCATCGGCGGGGCTCGGGGCGTTGGCCACCTCGCCGACCTCGACGCCGAGCGCACCGAGAGCCTCCCCGACCTCGCCCGCGAGGCCCTGGCGGTCGGAGCCGTTGAGGACCTGCAACGGAGCGTCGGTGGTGACGTCCTCGGGCGACACGCCGCCCGCCGACGCGAGCACCGTCTGCTCGGGTATCGCCTCCCCGTCCCGAAGCGCGGCGAACAGGGCGGCGGCGTCAGCCGGGCGCAGGAGGGTGTTGCCCGTGCTGCTGGTGCCGTCGGCGATGGGCACCGTGGTGAAGGTGACGCCGTCGGCGGAGAAGTCGCGCAGCGAGCTCGCGGTGGCCAGTACCCGGTCGAGATCGGCGGCGTCGACGGTCAGGGCACCCCCGAGCGCAGGCCCCAACGCCCCGATGCGGGCCGGATCGAGCAGCACCCGAGCGGACAGCACCTTCTCCAGCAACGCCGCCACCAGCCGTTGCTGCCGCTCCGGGACGTCGCGGGCCGTGTCTCCCGCGACGTTGCGGGCCTGGACGAGGTCACGCGCCCGCGCGCCGTCGAAGGTGGACGTGCCCGCCGTGGGGACAACGGCACCGAGCACGCGGTCGACCACCGGCCGCCCCACACACACGTCCACGCCACCGACGGCGTCCACGAGACCGCCGACACCGTCGAGATCGAGGCCGATGAACCGGGTCACCACGAGGCCGGTGAGCTCCTGGACGACCCGGGTGGCGCACTGCGGACCGCCGAGGTCGAACGCCGAGATCAGCGGCGTGCGCGCCTCGGCGGGCACGGTCTCGTCGAGGTAGACCCCCGCAGCGGCGTCCCAGCGCCGGCACGGGGGCCGGTTCACCTCCAGGTCGTACGGGATCGACATCCCTACCACGTCGCCGCCCCCGGCCGGTACGTGGGCGAGCAGCACCGTGTCGGTGCGCGGTCCGCCGTCCGGGGTGTCGCCGCGGGTGGACTCGCTGCCGAGCAGCAGCACGTTCTCGTCACCCGCCTGGGCCGCGGCGTCGATGATCGCGCCCGACTCCGGGTCCAGTGCCGTCACCTGCCGCACCGCGTCGTCGAGGCGGGCCTTGCCCACGTACTGGAACGCGGCCACGGCGAAGACCAGCAGCGCGACCACCGCGACGAGGGTCCGCGTCGG
>JAKDLE010000323.1 GCA_030453005.1 Pseudonocardia sp.
CCACGTCACCGCGATCGCGGCGGACCCGCAGGTCAACGGCGACTTCTCCACCCCGGTGTTGGGCCTGCGCCTGGTCAAGCAGACGGTGAACTTCGACGCCCCCGACACCTACCACCTCTACTACGGCGACGAGGCCGGTCACCCCTCCACCATCCTCACGTTCTTCCCGTGGCGCGGCGTCCCCGCGGGCAGGCAGGGCAGCGGGCTGACCACGGCCACCGCGTTCAGCGTGCCCCCGGAGTCGATGGGTTGGTGGTCCCAGCGGATCGCCGCGCTCGGGATCGCCTCGGAGGGGCCCCGCGCCCGTGACGGCGAGGAGGTGTTGACCTTCCGCGACCCGGACGGCCTGGTCATCGACGTCGTGGCCGCGCCGGGGGACCGGCGCTCGGGCTGGGACGGCGTCGCGAGCGTGCCCGCCGAGCACGCTGTGCGCGGCCTGCACTCCGTGACGATGTCGGAGGCGATCCCCGAGCACACCGCCGCGATGCTGTCGGGTCTGCTGGGGATGGACCTGGCGGGCGAGGACGGTGACCGGGCCCGGTTCGCGATGGCCGACGGCGGCGCGGGGGCCGTGGTCGACGTGGCCGCCGACGCCCGGCCGCGCGGGCTGCAGGCGGGCGGCACCGTGCACCACATCGCGTTCCGCGCCCCGGACCAGGAGACGCAGGCGCGCTGGCGCACCGAGCTCGTCGACGCGGGACTGGAGGTCACCGAGATCATCGACCGGCAGTACTTCACCTCCATCTACTTCCACGAACCCGGCGGGGTGCTGCTGGAGATCGCCACCGACCAGCCCGGGTTCGCGATCGACGAGCCGCTGCTGGAGCTCGGCCGCGAGCTGCGGCTGCCGCCGTGGCTGGAGCCCAGCCGCGAGCAGATCCGCGCGTCGCTGCCGGTGCTGCGGGTCGACCCGTGACGCGCCCGCACGTGTTCCTGCCCGGCGACGCCGGGCCGCCGCTGCTGCTCCTGCACGGTACGGGCGGTGACGAGCACGACCTGCTGCCGCTGCGCGAGCACCTCGCCACCGGCTCGCCGGTGCTCTCGCCGCGCGGCACGGTGCTGGAGAACGGGATGCCGCGGTTCTTCCACAGGCGCGCCGAGGGCGTGTTCGACGAGGACGACCTGCGGTCCCGCGTCGACGAGCTGGCCGACTTCGTCGGGTCGGCCGCGGCTGAGCACGGCGTGGCGCCCGGGTCGTGGACGGCCGTGGGGTTCTCCAACGGCGCCAACATCGCCTCGGCGATGCTGTTCCGGCGGCCCGAGGTACTGGCCGGGGCGGTGCTGCTCGCCGCGATGGTGCCCTTCCGGGACGGGCCGGGGGACGTGGACCTCACGGGCAGGCGCGTCGCCGTCTCCAACGGCCGCCACGACCCGATGGCGACGGCGGCCCACACCGCGACCCTGGTGGCCCAGCTGCGCGGGTGCGGCGCCTTCCTGGGCTAACCTCCCGGTATGGCGCGGTACTTCGATGTGCATCCGGTCGACCCGCAGCGGCGGTCGATCACCCAGGTCGCCGATCTCGTGCGGGACGGGGGCCTGATCGCCTATCCCACCGACTCGTGCTTCGCGCTGGGCTGCCAGCTCGGCAACGCGAAGGGGATCGACCGGATCCGCGAGATCCGCGACCTCGACGACCGGCACCACTTCACCCTGGTGTGCGCCGACTTCGCGCAGCTCGGCCAGTTCACCCAGGTGAGCAACGCCGTGTTCCGGCTGGTCAAGGCGTCCACCCCGGGGCAGTACACGTTCATCCTGCCCGCCACGAAGGAGGTGCCGCGCCGGTTGCTGCACCCGAAGAAGAAGACCGTCGGCGTGCGGATCCCCGACCACGTCGTCACCCAGGCCTTGCTCGCCGAGCTGGGCGAGCCGCTGCTGTCCTCCACGCTGCTGCTGCCCGACTCCGACGAGCCGATGACCCAGGGTTGGGACATCAAGGAACGGCTCGACCACGCCGTCGACGCCGTCATCGACTCCGGCGACTGCGGCACCGAGCCCACCACCGTCGTCGACCTCTCCGGGGACGAGCCGGAGATCGTGCGCCGCGGCGCGGGGGACCCGAGCAGATTCGAGTAGTCAGCCCCCCGCCATCGCCCCCACCACGAGGAACGGCTCGGTCCCGGCCGCCACCGGAGCGGGCAGCGGGTGGTCGGGTGCGTCGTGGGAGAGGTCCTGCTCGCAGGCGAAGAACCGCACGAACGGTCTGCGCCGCCCCGTGGACGGGTCGCGGACGGTGCCGCGCAGCTGCGGGTGCCGGTGCTCGAGCGCGTCGAGCACCGCGCACTGCGTGACCGCGCCGTCGATCGCGAGCTCGACCAACCCGTCGACCCCGGCCAGCCTGCGCAGGTGGGTGGGCAGCTTGATCCGAACAGTGCTCATGGCAGCGTCTGCACCTCCACCGACAGGACGGCGGGCAGGTCGCGCACGATCGGCTCCCAGCGCTCGCCCGCGTCGGCCGAGGCGTAGACCTGGCCGCCCGTGGTGCCGAAGTACACTCCGCACGTGTCGAGCGAGTCGACGGCCATCGCGTCGCGCAGCACGTTGACGTAGCAGTGCTCCTGCGGGAGGCCCTTGGTCAGCGGCTCCCACTCGTGCCCGCCGCTGCGGCTGCGGTACACCCGCAGCCGCCCCTCCGGCGGGAAGTGCTCGGAGTCGCTGGTGATCGGCACGACGTAGACGGTGTCCGGCTCGTGCGCGTGCACGTCGATCGGGAACCCGAAGTCCGTCGGCAGGTCGCCGCTGATCTCGTACCACTTCCCGCCGCCGTCGTCGCTGCGCATGACGTCCCAGTGCTTCTGCATGAACAGGGTGTCGGGGCGCGAGGGGTGCAGGGCCAGGTTGTGCACGCAGTGCCCGACCTCCGCGTCGGTGTCGGGGATGCCGTCGGACCGCAGGCCCCGGTTGACCGGCCGCCACGTCGCGCCGTCGTCGTCGGTGCGGAAGGCGCCCGCCGCGGAGATCGCGACCGTCATCCGCGCCGGGTCGCGTGGGTCCGGCAGGATCGTGTGCAGGCACAACCCGCCCGCGCCCGGCTGCCAGTGCGGTCCCGACCCGTGGCCGCGCAGGCCGGAGAGCTCCGTCCACGAGCCCCCGCCGTCGGTGGAACGGAACAGCGCCGCGTCCTCAACGCCCGCCAGCACGGTGTCCGGGTCGGTCGCCGAGGGTTCCAGGTGCCAGACCCGGGCGAACTCCCACGGGTGCGGCGTGCCGTCGTACCACTGGTGGGTGCCCGGCACGCCGTCCTCGTCAGCCCCCTCGTAGGCGAACGTGTTGCCCACCGGCGCCCAGCTCGTGCCGCCGTCGTCGGAACGTTGGATCACCTGCCCGAACCAGCCGCCCGACTGCGACGCGAACAACCGCTCGGGCTCCGCGGGCGAGCCCGCGACGTGGTAGATCTCCCAGCCCGGGAAGTGCGGGCCGCTGACGTCCCAGCGGCTGCGCGTCCCGTCCGCGGTGAGGATGAACGCACCCTTGCGCGTGCCGACCAACACCCGTACCCGACTCATGTCGCCTCCTCGTCCGCGAACCCTTCGCGCTCTGCAGAAGGAGACTCCCGCCGGCGACGGAAGTCATCGGCCGGGCGCGGGAAGTCTGAAGCTCCTCAGCGGCGCTGCAGCGCGTCGAGGGCCACGGCCATCGACGCCGCCACCCGGAAGTCCAGACGTGGGTCGTGCACGGTGACGTCGTAGCGGTCGCGGATCGACTTCTGCCGTTCGCTGCTCAGCACCGGCGCTCCGGTGGTGGTGTCGACGAAGTCGAAGTGGAACACGAACGGCACCCAGACATCGCCGAGGTAGGGGATCAGGCTCCACACCCGACGCAGGACGGCGATGAGCGGCCGGCGTTCCTGCCCGCGCGCGTCGAGACCGGGGGTGCGCAGCGTCCAGGTCGAGCGCAGCAGGCTCGCCCCGAACTCCTTGGCGAAGGATCCGATCGGGCGACCGTCGGCGTCGAGGACGTCGTGCTCGGCGTGGACGTCGAGCCGCTGGCGGGCCTTGAAGGAGAACACCGGGCCGGTGCGCGCCTCGTCGGAGAAGAAGACCACCTCCTCCTTGAGCGTGAACCGCTTCTGCTCGGCGAACGCCAGCAGTGGTCCGTCCGTGCCGTCCGGCCCGACCGCGAGGATCCGGTAGCGGTTGACCATCATGGTGATCTGCTGGCGCACGAAGAACCGCGGTGTCTGCGTCGGTGGGGTGCTCATGGCGGGGATTCTGGCAGGCCCCCGAGGCGCAGCCGGGTGGTGAACCGGCGGGGCTCGCCGCTGATCGGGTCGGTGAAGGCGAGCTCGGCGGCGAGCAGCTGCAGGGGCGAGGTGAAGTCGTCGAGCGCGGACTCCCGGACGCCGCCGTCGGCGTTCGGGGGGTAGAAGCCGTCGCCCAGGATCGGCACGCCGAGCCCGGACATGTGCAGCCGCAGCTGATGCGTGCGGCCGGTCCGCGGGGTGAGGCGGTAGCGGCCGACCCCGCCGTGGTGCGACACGAGCTCGACGAGCGTCTCCGCGTTGGGCGGGCCGTCCACCTCCTGCGCGGTGACTACACCACGTTCCTTGACGATCCGGCTGCGCACCGTGTGCGGCAGCGTCAGCGACGGGTCGTACGGCGCGAGCGCCTCGTAGACCTTGTGGACGCGACGGTCGCGGAACAGCGTCTGGTAGGCCC
>JAKDLE010000324.1 GCA_030453005.1 Pseudonocardia sp.
CGACGTCGGCCGCGGCCGACGCGATCTCCGCCCAGGTCGCCGTGACGCTGCGTCCGGCCTCGACCCCACCGACGGGCTCCCCGCCCGCGCGGCGGACCAGCTCGGGCACCCAGTGCCCGGCGAGGAAGGGCGGGTCGGTCCACTCCAGCACGAGCACGCGGGGCCGCGGGCGTCCGGCGACGGCCCGCTCGACCCGCGCCAACCGCTCCCCCAACGCCGCGACCAGCGCGTCCGCCGCCGGAGCCGCGCCTGCGCGGCGACCGACCTCGGCGATCGAGCCGAGCACGTCGTCGACGGTGTGCGGGTCGATCGACGCCACGTCGGCCGCGCAGCCGATCGCGGCCAGGGCGTCGTCCACGGTGCCCGCGGGCAGCGCGCAGACCCGGCAGAGGTCCTGGGTGAGGATCAGGTCCGGGGCGAGGCGCCCGAGGGCGGCCGCGTCGAGGGTGTACATCGGGAGGTCGCGCGCCGTCCGGTCGCGCACGATCGCGTCGATCTCGCCGGGTCCGAGCCCCGAGGGCAGTGCGGTGTCGACCACCACCGGGCGGCGGTCGCGGATGCCGGCGGGGTGGTCGCACTCGAAGGTGACCGCGACCAGGTCGTCCTCCAGGCCGATCGCCGCGGTGATCTCGGTGGCGGCGGGCAGCAGCGACGCGATCCTCATGGGTCAGACTCCCCGTTCCACCGGCAGCCCGCCTCGCGCGACCGCGGCGACGAACGCGGAGTGGTCGGCCTCGGTCTGGTCGGCGTAGGCGCGGGCGAAGCGGGTCATGGCGCGGCCCAGCTTGTCCGAGCGCCCCAGGTACCCGGCGGTCATCGACGCCCCGCTGGTGCGGGCGTGGCCCTTCGCGAGCAGGTGCCCGACGACCCCGGCGTAGTCGACGAGGGCCGCCGGGTCGATCCCGTCCAGCTCGACGGCGCCCTTCATGTCCCGGAACTGGCGCACGTAGTACTGGACCTCGTCCTGCTGCTCCGCGCGGACGGTGGCCCAGCCCAGCAGCGGGTCGCTGACGGTCTGCAGCGCCTGCTGGTACTCCACGACCCGCTGCCCCTGGTGGGCGTGCCAGGCCGACTCGCCGTGCACGAACGGGGCGAGCACCGAGCGGCGGGCCTGCTTGAGCTGCAGGAAGATCACGTCGTCCGGTGCGGAGCCCTCCAGCAGCGCCACGTACGCGCGCAGACCCACGCTGCCGACGCCGACGACCTTGTGCGCGATGTCGACGATCGTGTAGCCGCCGAGCACGCGGCGCCAGTGCGGCGCGAGGGTGTGCAGGTACGCGTCGAGCGCCTCGGCGATCAGCGCCGCCTCGCCGTCGGGCACGCGGGTGATCAGCGGCGGCTCCTCCACGATCCGCCGCCGCTGCCCGACCTGCTCGGTGAACCGCGGCAGCGCCCGGTCGCTGGTGCGCCGCCGCGCCCGCTTCGCCGCCCGGACCACCTCCCGGCGCAGCGAGCCGTCGGTCTCCTGCGCCAGCCGGTCGACGTCGAGGCGCTCGTGGGAGCGCCACAGCAGCGGCTGGTCGGCCAGGTAGCGCAGCTCGGCCCGGTAGGCCGCCGCGCAGCCCGCCACGGCGTCGGCGCACTGCACCTCGGAGCTGCCGTTCTGCCGCCCGGCCACCCAGATGCTGGCGACCAGTCGGCGCAGGTCCCACTCCCAGCCGCCGGGGTGGGCCTCGTCGAAGTCGTTGAGGTCGATGACGAGGTCACGCTCGGGTGAGGCGTAGAAGCCGAAGTTGCCCAGGTGGGCGTCGCCGCAGACGACGGGGGTGATGCCGGTGGCGGGCAGGCGCGCCACGTCGTGGGCCATGACGATCGCGCCGCCCCGCAGGAAGCCGTAGGGCGAGGCGACCATGCGCCCGACCCGCACGGGGACCAGCTCCTCGACGCGTCCCCGGTGCGACTCCCGGATCAGGGCGACCGGGTCGGGCCGGTCGGTCGACGGGCTCCACACGCCCAGCGTCTTGCGCGGCACCCGTCTGCGCAGCGCCCGGCCCATCGCGTAGCGCTCGGCGCGGTCGACGGGGCGCTGCAGCAGGGAGGCGTACGCCGTGCCGTCGGCGTCGGCGAGGACGGTGTGCGCGCCCACCGGTCGGAGGTCGGCGGGTCCGTTCACGGGCCGGATGCTACGCGCGGGGAGGTCCTCAGAGGCCGATGGTGAGCAGGCCGAGCAGGAACAGGGCGACGGTGACGACGAACAGGACGCCGATGATGCGGTCGGCGGTCGGGCCCACGGTGAGGCAGGGGCCTGCGACGGCGGCGGAACGCTGCGGGGTGATGGCGGTCATGTCCCTTCATCGCCGCCCACGACGCTCCGGTTAGCCGCGCGGGCACGGGACCACCGGATGCGGTGGCCGTGGACGGAATCGGTAACACCGCCGCCGCGTCCGC
This sequence comes from Pseudonocardia sp., assembly GCA_030453005.1. GTDB lineage: Bacteria > Actinomycetota > Actinomycetes > Mycobacteriales > Pseudonocardiaceae > Pseudonocardia. The sequence continues at coordinate 2,389 of JAKDLE010000324.1, forward strand.
CGAAAGGGCCCGGCGGCGCGGGGTACCGGTGTCAGCCGCAGGCAACGGTCAGCGGCCGGGTGGGGACGGCGGCGTCGAGCACCAGTGCCGCGATGTGCTCGCGGTGCGCCGCCGCGCTCCCCAGCAGCTCCGCGTCGGTCACCGCGCGCTTGAGGTAGAGGTGCGCGGGGTGCTCCCAGGTGAAGCCGATGCCGCCGAGCATCTGCACGGCGTCCAGCGCCACCCGCCGGTAGGCCTCGGAACAGGTGGCCTGCGCGACGCTCACGGCGAGCTCGACGTCGGGCGAGCCGTCCTGCAGGGCCCACGCCGCGGGCACCGACCGGGGGTCGTGGGTCTCGACGACCCCTCGTGCCGCCTTCTCGACGCGCATCTGGTCCGCACGCTCGTCCATGACACCTCCATGACGGTCAGCCCTGACCGTAACGGATGGGGGGCGTGCGGTCACCCGTCCGTAGGTCCATCGTGCCCGGCAGGCGTCGGAGCGGGACGGTGGACCCGACCCGGTCCGGCCGCCGCGCCCTCGATGCCCTCGCCGTCGCCCTGCTCACGGCAACCTGCTGGTGGGGCTGGATGGCCTGGGGCCGCGGCTACCGGGACGACCCCGCGACCGGGACGACGAGCGGGCCCTACGGGGCGTGGCAGGTGGTCGGCTGCGCCGTGTGCCTGGTGGCGTTCGGTGCGCTGCTCCTGCTCACCGGCACGTTCCTCGCCACCGCGCTGGTGCTGCTGGTGACCGCGGGCGTCCGGCTCGCCCGCCGGGGCGGCGCGGTAAACCGGTGATCACCGGTCCCGGAGAATGGTGAGCAACTCCGCCTCCAGCGCGGCGAAGGCGGGCGTCGTCACCATCTCGGGCACGCGCGGGCGCGGCAGGTTCACCACCACCTCGCGGCGCACCTGCGCGGGTCGGGGGCCGAGCACGACCACCCGGTCCGACAGCCGCACCGCCTCCCGGATGTCGTGGGTGATCAGCAGGACGGTCCAGTCGAACCGTGCCCGCACGTCGTCGAGCCAGGTCTGCATGTCGCTGCGGGTCAGCGAGTCGAGCGCACCGAACGGCTCGTCGAGCAGCAGCACCGCACGGTCCTGCACGACGGTGCGCAGCAGCGCCGCCCGCTGACGCATCCCTCCGGAGAGCTCCGCGGGCGCGGCGTGCTCGAACCCGTCCAGCCCGAACGGCCCGAACAGCTCCCTCGCCCGCTGCCGCGCCTCCCGGCGGCGCACCCCGGCCACCTCGAGGCCGAGCGCGGTGTTGTCCAGGACCGTGCGCCAGGGGAACAGCAGGTCCTGTTGGGGCATGTAGGCGAACGCGTCGGTGCGGCCCGTGGCGTCCCGCCCGTCGACGACGACGCGGCCCGAGTCGGGCCTCTCCAACCCCGCGACGACGTTGAACAGGGTCGACTTGCCGCACCCGCTCGGCCCGATCACCGAGACGAACTCGCCCGGCGCCACGTCGAGGGTGACGTCGTCGAGCACGGGCAGGCCCGGATAGGACTTGGTCACCGAGTCCACGAGCAGCTTCGACTCGTGACGATCAGTGTGCGCCACGTCGGCTCCACGGGACGAGCAGCCGCTGGACGAGGAACGTCAGCCCGAACAGCGCGACGCTGAGCAGCGCCGTCACCACGACGGCGGCGAGCACGAGGTCGGTGCGGAAGGAGTTCTTCTGCATGCTCATGAAGATCCCCAGGCCCGCGGTCGCGCCCACGTACTCGGCGAAGATCGCCCCCGTCACGGCGTAGGTGATCCCGATGCGCAGCGCCGTGAAGAACGAGGGCATCGCGCCGGGCAGCCGCACGTAGCGGAACTGCGCCCAGCGCGACGCCCCCATGCTCCGCAGCAGGTCGGTGGCCTGCCGCGGGGTGGACCCGAACCCCTCGATCAGGCCCACGGCGATGGGGAAGAACGTGACCAGCGCGATCACCACGACCTTGGGCAGCAACCCGAAGCCGAACCAGATGATCAGCAACGGCGCGATCGCGATGATCGGCAGCGTCTGGGACGCCACGAGCAGCGGGGTCAGCGCGCGACGCAGCCACGGCGAGAAGTCGACGGCGACCGCGATCGCCCACGCCAGCGCCAGCGACACCGCGAACCCCACGGCGGTGGCCTGCAGTGTCGGCACGGTGTTGGCCCAGAGCGCGTCGCGGTACGCCCATCCCTGCGTGAGCACCCGCAGAGGCGAGGGCAGCACCTGCGGCCGCACCTCGTGGCTGACGACGAGCCACTGCCAAGCCGCCAACCCCACCGCCACGAGCAGC
>JAKDLE010000013.1 GCA_030453005.1 Pseudonocardia sp.
CTGACCCCCGACACCTACCTGTCCCCCCAGACCCTGACCGCGCTGGCGTGGGCCTTGAGGGAGGTCGGCAGGCGCGAGTCGGCGACGGCGGCCTGCGCCGCTGCGTTGGACATCGCGACGAGGCTCGGCCTCCCCCGCGTCACAGCCGACGCGCTCGAACAGTCCGCGCACCTGATCGAGCCGGACGACCCCGAGAAGGCGGAGGACCTGCAGCACGACGCGCTCGCCCTGCGGGCGCGCCACGGGCTGTCCCTCCTCTGCGTCCCCAGCCTCGAGGCACTCGCGCGGCTCGCCGTCACGGCCGAGTCGTTCATCGAGGCCTGCCGGTTGCTCGGTGCCTGCGATCGGGCACGCGAGGAGTTGGGCTGCCTGCGGTTGATCCCCGACGAGAACGTGCGGGCACTCGCTGCCGCGGGGATCGGCCGCCAGGCTTTCGACGAGTCCCTTGCCGCGGGCCGAGCGATGACTCTCGATGAAGCCGTCGCATACGCCCGGCGAGCTCGCGGGACCCGTGGGCGGCCGTCGAGCGGCTGGACCAGCCTCACCCCCACGGAGCTGGACGTCGGACGGCTGGCGGTGAGCGGACTGAACAACCCCGAGATCGGACAACGGCTCTTCATGAGCCGCGCGACGGTGAAGACACACCTCTCCCACATCTACGCCAAGCTCGGGGTGGCGAACCGCACGGAGCTGGCCGCTCTAGCCGCGACCAGCACTCGTCGAGACCTGTTGTTCTCGGCGCCGCCGAGAAGCGCCGCCGGGCAGACCCCGGCAGATCCAACAGGTGGAGCTCGGTGATCACGGGCAGATGGTGGTCAACCGATCTCCAGGGACAGCCAGGTGCCCTTGATCAGCGCAGACGACACCGCAGAACTGCCCGTGCGTGATCTGCGGCCACCAGGGTGGGCGCTGCTGGTCGCCAGGACGATCAAGCGCTACCGGGTCGGTGGCGATGGGCCTGCATCTCGTGCTGACGGGTCGCAGCCTGGTCGAGCACTACCCGCGGCGGTTCGGCCTCCGCGGGCGACCGGCCCGGCGGCACTTGACGGGGGGCACCAGAGCGTTGCCTGGGCCGCCGGTCAGGCCATCTCGGGGACCCGCAGGTGGGCGAGGGCCAGGTCGAACTCGCAGATCTCGACGACCTCGACGCCTGCCTCTCGTGCACCCATCTCGCGCAACGTGCCGGCCTGGGCGCGGCTGCGCTCCATGGCTTCGTGACTGTCGTAGGTCACCGAGGACACGGCGAGCCCCGATGCGCGGTCGACCAGCAGGCTGGCACTGCAGAACCCCTCGAAGTCCTGCATCTCCGGCAGCATCGCCATCCGGTAGACGTCGACGGCGCGGTCGGCCTGGTCGGCTTCCATCCGCACCCAGGTGGCGCGGACGCACGCACCCGGCCCCGAGGTGTGATCGCGGTGCAGGACGGCGATCTCCCACTCGTCGACCTGCGGCCGGGCACCGAGGATCTCGGCGGCATGGTCACGAACCGGCCGGAGCTGGTCCGCGCTGTCGAGCATGGCTTCCCTGGTCTGCCAGGCGCTCGTCGCGATGCAGCGACCGGAGCTCCGGTCGACCAGCATGGAAAGACCGATGCACCCTTCCATCCCCAGCAGTGCCGGCATCACCTCGTCGCGGATGTGCGTGATGCCCGCGTCGATCGACTCCGGATGTGCAAGGACTGTGGTGGAGCGTGCGTACACGGTCCACCCCCTACCGATCGGGACAGCGCCCGGCGACGCCGTCTGCCATACACCCTTCTCCCGGGGGCCCGATTCGACAATCGCCCGTTGGCGAGACCTCCAGCGCCCCTTCAGAGAGCTGATGTACACGCGGACGCGGTCCTGCAGCTCGACGGCCTCGCGTACCGCCTGATGTGGAGAAGTCGGCTACCTTCTACGCAGTCACTCGACTCTCGCCGCCGAGGAGCTCGTTCGCCGCGACCCCGACGAGACCTTCACGCGTCGCGCCGCATCCGAAACACCAGGGTTGTAGTCACCACGAGCACGATCGTGCCGATCGACTCCACGACGAGCGTCGTCACGACCAGCTCGCCGCCGAGCCGCTGGCGGATCCCGAAGAGGCTGACGGTCAGTGCGAGCACCAGCGCGAGCAACGTGCCCGCCATGAACAACAGGCTCAGCACGCTTGCCACGCGTAGGAGCCGCCGCCGGGCAGCGACCACTGCGATCGCCAGGACGAGCCCGCCGATCGCGTTCAATACGAACAGGACCCCGATCAGGCCACCGGCCCCCTGGAAGCGGAGGTAGAGATGGATCCCGCCCATCGCGAGGAGGAAGAGAGCGCTCAGCACCTGCCAGGCAATCGGTGAGCGCTGTCCGCCATGGCCGGCGGCGGCGCCCGCCGCGGCCGGATCACGCGAGCCGCCCCCCTCAGGCTTCGCTGCCATGTCAGTACCTGCCTTCCGATGCACGGCCCATTTCGAGGCCGACAACCTCCACACGGGGTGCAGAAGCCGAACGGTTCCATCCCAGGTGCGATCCAACCGCACATCCACCACCGAACGCGACCACGTCCAATGCAGACTCCGCGTTCCCGCGCCGCACGCGTCCGAACGCCGGCCCCATCACGTCTGCTCGGGGTGCCCACCCGCTGGCCAACCCGGCCCGGCCGTGCCGATGGGCGGCTCGTCGACGGCGCCGTCGTCGGTGGCCTCACGATCCGGCTGCTCCCGCCTACCGGAAGGACCTGGAGATCAGCTTTCAGCTGCGGCCCGAGGCGTGGGGCAACGGGGAGCCGACGAGACTCACCGATCGTTCCAGGCGGCTGCGAAACGCTGCGCCGACACCCGATCGGACACCTGTCAGCGGACCCGCGATGTGGCACTACCTGCCGGGCCCGGGAGGTCGGGGCCGGTGCGGGCATCAGCCTCGCGGTACTGCGCCGAACGGTCACAGAACTGCGACGAGCGGCAATCAATCGAACATATGTTTGGGTAAGATGGGGGCGTGTCGGACAGCCCGCTCGACCTCGCGCACCGCCTCCTCACCGAGGCGGTCGACGCGCTGGTCGCCGCGGCGGGCCCGGGGTGCGGCGACGCCGAGCTGATCTCCGTGCTCACACTCGGCGAAGGCACGGCGCGCCGGCTCGACCGGGTCGTCGTCGGCGCGCTGGCCGACCTGGAGCGCCGCGGCACCTTCGCCGAGCGCGGCTACCGATCCACCCCCACCGCCCTGGGCGATCTGCTGGGCTGGGATCGCGCCGACGCGAAGCGCAGGCTCACCGCAGCCGAACAGGTGCGCCCGCGCATCGGGCTCGACGGCGCGCCGCTGCCGCCCCGCCTGCCGGTCACCGCCGCGGTGTTCGACTCCGGCGCGGCGAGCCTGCGCCACGTCGAGGTCGTCGCCCGGGTGCTGGGCAGCGAGGCCGCCGGGCGCCTGACCCCCGAGACGTGGGCGGGCGCCGAGGCCCAGCTCGCCGGGTGGATCCCCGACTGCACACCCGCCGAGTTGCAGGTCCGCGGCACCCAGCTCGTCGACGCGCTCGACGCCGACGGCCCCGAACCCGACGACCGGCCCCGGCCCCCGGTCAACGAGCTGCACCTGCACCGCAGCCCGGACGGCATCGGCGGGCGGCTCAGCGGCCGCTACGACGACGCCGCGATGTTCGACGCCATCGCCTCGATCGTCGACGCGGGAGCCAAACCGCGCACCGCCGAGGACGACCGCACCCCCGCCCAGCGCCAGGCCGAGGCCCTCGCCGACGCCTGCGGCTTCGTGCTCGACCACGGCTCCGCGCCCCAGGCCCCCGCCAGCGGCGGCCGCAGGCCGCATCTCAACGTGATCGTGGCGCTCGAGGACCTGGAGCGCCGCGCCCGCGCCGCCGTGCTCGACTTCGGCGGCACGCTCTCCCCCGAGTCGCTGCGGATGCTGTGCTGCGACGCCGCGGTCATTCCGGTGGTGATGAACGGCGCCGGGCAGCCACTCGACGTCGGACGGCTCACCCGCGTGATCCCCGAGGGCGTGCGCCGCGCCGTGGCCGCCCGCGACCGCGGCTGCGCCCGCTGCGGCCGCCCCCCGAGCTGGTGCGAGATCCACCACATCCTCGCGTGGGAGCACCACGGCCCCACCTGCGTCGCCAACTGCGTGATGTTGTGCCGGGCGTGCCACCGCCTCGTTCACCACGCGGGCTGGGACGTCCGACTGGTCGACGGCCGCCCCGAGTTCTACCCGCCGCCGTGGATCGACCCGAGGCGCCGGGCCCGCCGACGACCACCACCCGTCGCCGCCTGAAAGTGACAATGGAAGACGAGCCCCGCAGCGGTCGTTCTGACCCAACGCCTCCTCGGGTCTTCAACCCGGGATCTGTCGTTCGCCCGCTGCGGGGCTCGTGTGCACTCACCGGACGTGGCGTCGTGACCTCACGCCCTCGACTCCGCCCGACGGACGTGGGGATCCGCGCGGTTCCCGACCACCCCGGACGGCTACGCGGCGCTGCTGGCCTGGTTGCGCCGCTTCGGCACGCTGGTACTGGTCGGGATCGAGGGCACCGGCGTCTACGGCGCCGGGCTCGCGCTGCACCTGCACCTGGCCGGGGTGGCGATGGTGGAGATCGACCGTCGTGCGTTGCGGGTAGCGCGGCGCAGCGCATCGCCGGGCGCGCAGATGCGCCTGTCCCGAGAGCAGATGCGCACCGTCGCAGGGGACGATCAGCGTCATCCCGAAGAGTGGTTGACGGCTGGCCGTCGCCGCGGGGTCATGGTGTGGGGGCCGTGCCGATCCGACTCGGTGATCAGACGGCAGCACCGCGGGCGACGGCGACCGCTGCTGGGCAGGAAGATCGCGCCGACGCGGCCGCACCCGTCGGCGCCGACCGGCCGCCTGCGAACCAGATCCTCGGGCCCGGCGCGGGTCTGGTCGACAAGATCCGGGACGCCCTCAGCGGCCGGAACACCTGACTCACCGGGAGCGGTGACCGACGTTTGGACGCCGTCGGGGTGGACACCCGTGGCGACATGCGGATCGTGGTCGTGGGCGCCACCGGGAACGTCGGGACGAGTGTGGTCGCGGCGTTGGCCGCCGAGCCCGCGGTGACCTCGGTACTGGGGATCGCCCGGCGGCTGCCCGGGTGGCGCCCGGAGAAGACCACGTGGGCCGCGGCCGACATCGTCCGCGACGACCTCACCGGGCACTTCCGCGGCGCCGACGCGGTGGTGCACCTGGCGTGGCTCTTCCAACCCACCCACGACACCGTCCGCACGTGGCGGAACAACGTCCTCGGCGGGATCCGCGTGCTGCGCGCGGTCTGCGACGCGGGGGTCCCCGCGCTCGCCTACGCCTCCTCGGTCGGCGCCTACTCCCCCGGCCCCAAGGACCGTCCCGTCGACGAGAGTTGGCCGACGAACGGATGGCCGACCGCGGGCTACACGCGGGAGAAGGCCTACCTGGAGCGGGTGCTGGACACGGTCGAACGCGAGCGCCCGGACCTGCGGGTGGTGCGGATGCGCCCCGGCTTCATCTTCAAGCGCGAGGCGGCGGTCGGGCAGCGCCGGTTGTTCGCGGGCCCGCTGCTGCCCCAGAGCCTGGCGAGGCCCGGACTGGTGCCCGTCCTGCCGCAGCTACCCGGGCTGCGCTTCCAGGCCCTGCACTCGGCCGACGTCGCGGAGGCCTTCCGGCTGGCGCTCCTGCGTCCCGTGCACGGTGCGTTCAACCTCGCGGCCGACCCGGTCGTCGACACGGCCGAGCTGGCGCGGCTGCTGCGCGCCCGACCGGTACGGGTACCCACCCCCGCGGTCCGGGCCGCGCTCGCCGCGGCCTGGCGGCTGCACCTCGTCCCGGCGTCGCCCGATCTGTTCGACGCCGTGCTGGGACTTCCCGTCATGGACTCCGCACGCGCACGCGACGAGCTCGGATGGCGGCCGCGGCACAGCTCGCTGCACGCTCTGGGCGAGCTCCTCGAGGGGCTACGCGAGGGCACCGGGATGGACACCCCGCCCCTGTCCCCGGCCACCAGCGGGCCCGCGCGCCTCCACGAGTTCCGGACCGGGATCGGCTCCCGGCCCTGACCCCGTTCATCCTGTCTCGATGTGCCCACGCGCCCGTGCGGAGCGGGCGACGAGGCCGGGCGCGGCTCGGTCGTCGGGGGTGGCGGGGCGCCAGAGCCGCTCGACCCGCCCGTCGACGAGCAGGGCGTCGCCGCCCATCTGGCGGGTGTCCTCGACGGGTCGGTGCAGCGTCCGGCCGCGCAGCTTCCAGATCGCGTAGCGGGCCAGTGTGCCCGGGGAGTACACCCGCCATACCGGGGCCCGTCGCAGGCCGAGCCGTCGGTAGAGCCGCCGGTCGGTGTCGGAGAGCACTGCTCCGGTCAGGCCGAGGTGGTCGGCCAGTGGCGCGAGCGCTTCGGCCGGGCTGAACCCGACCACGACCAGCGGGATCCGCCCGGCGAGCTCCTGTTGCACCTGAACCAGATGCTCCTGACAGGGCAGTCAGAACCGGTGCCGGATCAGGCTCACGACCTGCACGCCGGACAGCCCGCCCAGGTCGACCGGAGCTCCCGTCCGGACATCGGTCAACACGATGCCGCTGAGCTCGACGGCGGTGGGTTCCTCACGCACGGGCGTCCTCGTTCTCGGTGGTCGGGGCGGTGGCGGCCACCGGCGTGGCGGTGAGCCCGGCCCCGCCCGCGGTGGTCACGACAGTGCGGTGGGTCCCCCGAAACCGGGCCTCGCACACAACCGTGGCCGTCACGGTGTTGGGGGCGCCCTCGGCGCGGAGGATCCGTAGCGACTCCGGGCGGACCACGAGCACGCCGGGTCCGTCGGGGGCGGGCACGCCCACATGATTCCGCCTCACTCGGACTGGACCTCGACCCCGCCCGCGAACACGACCCGTCCCTTCGCCCGACGGGCGAGCGGAAGGGGACGCCGGTAGGACGAGGCGGCGTCGGGCAGAGGCACCCCGTCCACGATGAGCGAGTGGTAGCGGGCGACGCCCTTCCAGGGCACACGGTGGTGGTCGAACTCGGGGTCAGCGCGCCGGGCTGCACCGACGACATCGGGAAGTAGACGTTGTCCTCCACCATCACCACGTACACCGCGTTACCCTCGCGGGATCGACGCGCGAGACCCGGGAGGTGGCGGTGGATCGGCGATGGCCGTTCGGCGTCTGCCCGGTCGTCGGGCTGGACCACGACGGTGAGGTGGTCGACATCGCCGCCCCGGACGGCTGTCGGAGAAGGATCGTGAGCGAATCGGCTCGATCGGACGCGCTGGTGTTGTTCGGGTGGAGAACCTGCCCGCCTTCCGCTTCGCCAACACCTTCTCCGAGCCGCGGTGGAACCGTCCCCCGTGCAGAACCACCTGCTGCAGGTGGACTTCCGGGACGCACTCGGCGACTGGCAGCAGGCCTACGAACGGCTGCTCGACGGCAACCCGCGCCGGTTCACCCGCGAGGACACGGTGGAGCAGGCCTGGCGGGGTGGTCGGCCCCGCGCTGGAGCCCTCGGCTCCGGTCCACTCCTACGCGGCCGGCAGCTGGAGACCGGCCGAGGCCGACCGGGATCCTCGACGGCCCCCGATGGCAGCTCCCGACGGCGGGGCGGCCCGCGTGAGCCGGATCCCGGTACGCCGGTGATCCGGCCCGCTCCCGACGACGGTTTCCTCCCCGACGCGACGCAGAGCGAGATCGCGCTGCTGCACGCGATCATCGAGGCGGTGTCCGCCGGTCCGGAGGTGGAACCGCTGGCCGCCGCGGTGGCGCGGCTGATCACCGAGGCCACCGCCACCGACGTCTGCTTCGTCCACGTCCTCGACGACCCCGAGCGGTCGTTGACCCTGACCGGCGCGACGCCGCCCTTCGACGCCGCCGTCGGTCAGGTGCGGCTCGGCATCGGGGAGGGCGTCACCGGCTGGGTGGCCGAGCACCGCACGCCGGCGGTCATCGTCGAGCACAAGGAGCACGACCCCCGCTACCGGCGGATCTCGGCGCTGCGCGGCTCCGACTTCGTCTCGATGGCCAGCGTCCCGATGGCAGGCGACGCGGCCGGGCTGGTCGGGGTGCTCAACGTGCACACCGTGGTCCGCCGCGAGTTCACCGCCGCGGACATCCGGCTGCTGACCGTCATCGGCAGCCTGGTCGCAGGCGCCATGCACTCCGCCCGCCTGCACCGACGCCTCGTCGCCAGGGAGCACGCACAGGAGCGCTTCACCGAGCAGGTGATCATGGTACAGGAGACCGAGCGGCGCCGGCTGGCGGGCGACATCCACGACGGCATCTCACAACGCCTCGTGAGCCTCGCCTACCACCTCGACGCCGCCGCACGGGCCCTGCCGGGCAGGCCCGCCGACGCCGCCGAACAGGTCCGGCTCGCCCGCGGGCTCGCCGACCTGAGCATGGACGAGGCCCGAGCCGCCATCGGCGGCCTGCGGCCCCCGGTGTTGGACGACCTCGGTCTCGCCGGCGGGCTGACGAGCCTGGCCCGGTCCCTCCCGGAGATGACCGTGGAGATCGACGTGGCGGAGGCGCGGCTGCCCGAGGCGCACGAGCTCGCGCTCTACCGGATCGCTCAGGAGGCGCTGCAGAACGTCGTCAAACACGCGGGCGCGACCCAGGTGCGTCTGCGCTTCAGGGTGCGCTCGGCGAAGGCCCGGCTGGAGATCACCGACGACGGTGTCGGTTTCGAGACCGGCCGGGCGTCCGACGGCTACGGCATGCACAGCATGGCCGAGCGCGCGGAACTGGTCGGCGGCACGCTGACCGTGCGGTCCCACCCCGGCGGGGGCACCACCGTGACCGCCACGGTGCCCGCCGCCGAGGCCGGGGCCCCGAGCTGATCCGCCCGCAGCGGCTATCTCTCAGGAGCCGCTCTCGGCGACCGCCGCCGCACCCCCCGCGAACACCCGGCTGCCGCTGAAGTCGACCGCCTCGAAGGTCGTCAGGGCGTCTCTGCCCACCGTCGGGTCCGGCCCGTCGAGCAACCGGCGGGCGTGCCGCAGCCGGGCGCGCTCGAGTGCGTTGCGCACACTGCGGGCGTTGGCGAACCAGGGCTGCTCGATGCGCCGTTCCAGATAGGAGTGGAACGTGTCGAACGCCTGGTCGGAGAACGTGTAGCCGAGGTCGTCGGCCATCAGCGTCGCGATGGACCCCAGCTCGTCGACCGCGTAGTCGGCGAACGTGATGTGGTGCGCAATCCGTGAGCTCATGCCCGGGTTGGCCCGGAAGAAGGTGTCCATCCGGTCGGCGTAGCCTGCCAGCACCACCACCAGGTCGTCGCGGTTGTTCTCCATCACCTGCAGCAGGATCTCGATGGACTCGCCGCCGTAGTCGCGCTCGTTGTCGGCCTTGTAGAGGTAGTAGGCCTCGTCGATGAACAGCAGGCCGCCCATCGCCCGCTTGATCACCTCCTTGGTCTTGGGCGCGGTGTGGCCGACGTACTGGCCGACGAGGTCGTCGCGCGAGGCGGTGACCAGGTGCCCCTTGCGCAGGTACCCGAGCCGGTGCAGCAGGTCGGCCATCCGCAGCGCGACGGTCGTCTTGCCGGTGCCGGGGCTGCCGGTGAACGACATGTGCAGGTTCGGCTGCGGTGCGGTGATGCCGAACCTCTCGCGGGCGCGGTCGATCAGCAGCAGCGCGGCGAGCTCGCTGATGCGGGACTTGACGTCCGCGAGCCCGACCAGCTCCCGGTCCAGCGCGGTGAGCACCTCGTCGGCTCCGCTCGCCCGGCGCAGCTCGGCCAGGTCCACCACGGCGTCGTCGTCGAGGACGACGGCCGCGGCCTCGGCCTCCTCGGCCTCCCGCCGGTGGTCGGCCGCGGTGGGCATCCCGAAGCCCGCCCGCGGCCCCGAGTCGCTACCCGAGGCCGCCGTCACCGCGCCGTTGCGGTCAGCCCCGGCCATAGCGGTCGCCGGTCGGTTGCCCGGCCGCGTAGGCGTGGGTGGAGTACCGGATCTGCCGGTCCCCGACCTCCTGACGGTCCAGGCGGAACCCCGGCTCGTGGGCGGGACGCTGCACGATGAACGACAGCGCGGTGGTCTGACGGCCCAGGCTCGCGTCGTAGGCGTTGACCTTGATGTAGTGGTCGGGGTAGGCCTCCCGGCAGGCGGTGACCTCCAACATGACCCCGGCCGGGTCCTTGAGGTCGAACATCGGCAGGCCCCACATCTCCCAGTAGGTGTTGCGCGGGTGCGGGTCGTCGGTGAACTCCACCGACAGCGGCCAGCCGTTATCCAGGCAGTACCCGATCTGGGCGAGGATCTCCTCGTCGCTCAGCTCGGGCAGGTAGGAGAACGTGCCCTGTGTGATGCGCATGGTGTTCCTGTCCGTTTCGCGGTCGGGGTCAGGTGGCGGTGGGGGTCGCGACGACGTCGGGGACGTCGGTGGACTCGTAGTCGAAGGTGATGTCACCCCAGGTGGACAGCGCGACGTCCAGCGCGCGGCTGTGCTTGGCCGCGGCCCGCAGGATGTCCTGGCTCTCCTTGAGGAAGTCCTTGCCCTCGTTGCGCGCCTTGATCATCGCCTCGGTGGCCACGCGGTTCGCCTCGGCGCCTGCCGAGATGCCCATCGGGTGTCCGATGGTGCCGCCGCCGAACTGCAGGACGACGTCCTCACCGAGGTAGTCGAGCAGCTGACCCATCTGGCCTGCGTGGATGCCGCCGGAGGCGACCGGCATGACCCCGGGCATCGAGCCCCAGTCCTGGTCGAAGTACAGGCCCTTGACCGGGTCGGCGTGCACGTAGCCCTTGCGTAGGGTGTCGTAGAACCCGGCGGTGGTGTTGGGGTCGCCCTCCAGCTTGCCGACCACGGTCCCGGCGTGGATGTGGTCCACCCCGGCCATCCGCATCCACTTGGCGATGACCCGGAAGCTCACGCCGTGCGACTTCTGGCGGGTGTAGGTGCCGTGGCCCGCCCGGTGCAGGTGCAGGATCACCCCGTTGCGCCGCGCCCACTTCGACATCGACTGGATCGCCGTGTAGCCGACCGTCAGGTCGATCATGACGATGACGCTGCCGATCTGCTTGGCGAACTCGGCGCGGGAGTACATGTCCTCCATGGTCCCGGCGGTGACGTTGAGGTAGTGGCCCTTGACCTCACCGGTCGCCGCCTGCGCGCGGTTGACCGCCTCCATGCAGAACAGGTAGCGGTCGCGCCAGCGCATGAACGGCTGGGAGTTGATGTTCTCGTCGTCCTTGGTGAAGTCCAGGCCACCGCGCAGCGCCTCGTAGACCACCCGGCCGTAGTTGCGGGCGCTGAGCCCGAGCTTGGGCTTGGTCGTGGCGCCGAGCAGGGGGCGGCCGTACTTGCCCAGGTACTCCCGCTCCATGACGATCCCGTGCGGGGGGCCGTCGAAGGTCGTGAGGTAGGCGACCGGGATGCGCATGTCCTCCAGGCGCAGCGCCTTGAGCGCCTTGAACCCGAAGACGTTGCCGATGATCGACGACGTCAGGTTCGCGATCGACCCCTCCTCGAACAGGTCCAGCTCGTAGGCGATCCAGGCGATCCACTGCCCGGGCGCGTTCGGGACCGCGTCCACCTTGTAGCACTTGGCCTGGTAGTGCTCGTGGTTGGTGAGGCGGTCGGTCCACACCACCGTCCAGGTCGCCGTGCTCGACTCGCCCGCCACCGCGGCGCCCGCCTCCTCCGGCGGCACCCCGTCCTGGGGCGTGATCCGGAAGGCGCCCAACCCGTCCGTGTCCGTCGGCACGTAGTCCGGCTGCCAGTACCCCATCTCCGCGTAAGGAATGACTCCCGCGCTCCATCTGTCTGCCATGGGATGAGCCTGACACCGAACACTCAATACTTCAATCAAGTCTTAACGCCGGACCATTAAGCAGATACCGAAGAGTCAGTTGAGCGAGCTCCGCCGCTCCATGAGCCGCCAGATCATCGGCGTGAAGATCAGCTGCATGGCCAGGTCCATCTTCCCGCCCGGACAGACGATGGTGTTCGGCCGGGACATGAACGAGTCGTGCAGCATCGAGAGCAGATACGGGAAGTCGATGCCCGCGGGCCGGGCGAACCGGATCACCAGCATCGACTCGTCCGCGGTGGGGATCGTCCGGGCGATGAACGGGTTGGACGTGTCGACGACGGGCACCCGCTGGAAGTTGACGTGGGTGCGCGAGAACTGCGGTGCGATGTAGTGCACGTAGTCGGGCATCCGGCGCAGGATCGTCTCCATCACGGCCTCGGTCGAGTACCCGCGCTCCGCCTTGTCGCGCTGCACCTTCTGGATCCACTCCAGGTTGATCACGGGGACGACGCCGACGAGCAGGTCGGCGTGCCGGGCGACGTCGACCTCGTCGGTGGCGACGGCGCCGTGCAGCCCCTCGTAGAACAGCAGGTCCGCGCCGGGCTCCAGCTCATCCCACGGGGTGAAGGTGCCCGGCGACTGCTGGTACGGCGCCGCCTCGCCCTCGTCGTGCAGGTACTTGCGGACCTTCCCGGTCCCCGACTCGCCGAAGGTCGCGAACAGGTTCTCCAGCTCGTCGAACAGGTTGGAGTCGGGGCCGAAGTGGCTGAACGTGTGGTCGTCGTGCTCGAGCGCCTCGGTCATCCGCGCCTTCATCTCGGCGCGGTCGTACCGATGGAAGCTGTCCCCCTCGACGTAGGCCGCCTTGATGTCCTCGCGGCGGAAGATCTGCTGGAACGTGCGCATCACCGACGAGGTACCGGCGCCGGACGCGCCGGTGACGGCGATGACGGGGTGTCGACTCGACATGGGGCTCGCTGTGTCCTCTCCGGGGCTGTCTCGGAACGTGCGTCAGGTGCCTGCGCGGAACAGGCCGCGGTTCCCGAACAGTGGGGGGCGGCTGTGCGCGTCGGGATCACCGGCGTACATCTGCTCGATGCGCTCGACCTCGTCGCGCGCCCCGAACACCAGCGGGATCCGCTGGTGCAGCCCCTCGGGGAGCACGTCGAGGATCCGGTGGCGTCCGGTGCCCGCCCGGCCGCCCGCCTGCTCGACGAGGAACGCGATCGGTGACGCCTCGTAGAGCAGGCGCAGCCGTCCGGCCCTGGCCGGGTCCTTGGTGTCGCGGGGGTAGAGGAACACCCCGCCGCGGGTGAGGATGCGGTGCAGCTCCGCGACCGCGGAGGCGACCCAGCGCATGTTGTAGTCCTTGCCCCGGGGTCCGGACCGGCCGGCGAGGCACTCGTCGACGTAGCGGCGCACGGGCGGCTCCCAGAAGCGTCGGTTCGACGCGTTGATCGCGAACTCCGACGCGGTCTCGGGGATCGCCAGGTCGCGCCGGGTCAGCAGGAACTCCCCCAGCTCCGGGTCGAGGGTGAACGCGTGCACGCCGGTGCCGACGCTGAGCACCAGCACCGTGGACGGGCCGTAGATCGCGTAGCCTGCGCAGACCTGCCGCGACCCGGGCTGCAGGAAGTCCGCGGCGACGGCGTCGCGGCCCGGTTCGGGCGCCCGCAGGACCGAGAAGATGCTGCCCACCGAGACGTTGACGTCGATGTTGGACGAGCCGTCGAGCGGGTCGAACACCAGCAGGTACTTCCCCCGCGGGTACTGCGGCGGGATCGGGTGCGGATCGTCGAGCTCCTCGGACACCATCCCGGCCAGCAGCCCGCTGCGCTCGTTGACCTTCAGGAACACCTCGTTGGCCAGGACGTCGAGCTTCTGCTGGGTCTCGCCCTGCACGTTGGTCGTCGGCTCCGCGCCGAGTACGCCGCCCAACGCCCCGTAGGCGATGCGCTTCGAGATGGCCTTGCAGACGAGCGCGACGTCGAGGATCACCGCGTTCAGCTCGCCGCTCGCGCCTGGGTGATGGCTGCGCTGCTCGATCAGGAATCGGGCGAGCGTCGTCCGGTGGGCCACCATCGCGGTCCTCCCCACGCCGTGCCCGGCCCCCGGGACCGGGGGATTCCGGACGGGCGCGTCGGGGCTCGATCAGCCGAACCTAGGTACGGGACCTCCCCCCCGCCATCCCCCGCACCGGTGGACGGCGGGGGGAGATCGCCTCGGTGCGGGCACCGGTCACCGCGGGCCGGGTGCCTGCCCGGCCAGCAGGGCGGCGCAGCGGTCGGCGTCCAGCCCGTCGAATCCGGGCAGGACCGCCGCCGCACCCGCGAACGCCTGCGCCGCGGTGTAGTCGTTGGTGACGACGAGGCAGGACAGACCGGCACGGCGCGCCGCCTGCAGGCCCGGCGGGGAGCCCTCGACGGCGAGCACCTCGACGGCGGGGACCCCGAGCCCGGCGAGCGCCCGAAGATAGGCGTCGGGCGCCGGTTTGAGCTGCTCGACGTCGTCGCCGGTGACGACCACGTCGAATCCGTCGAGACCGAACAGCCGGTCCAGCAGGGACAGCACCCAGGCGCGGCGGCCGGTCGTGGCGACCCCGAGACGGACCCCGCGACCACGCAGGTCGGCCAGCAGCTCGTCGACTCCCGGCCTGCTGAGCAGCGGGCCCGACCGGACCCACTCCAGGAAGTGCGCGGTCTTGGCGCGGTGCAGCACCTGCGCCGTGCCCGCCGGGTCGGGGTGCCCGGCACCGGTCAGGAACTCCTCGAGGCGCTGCAGGCCGCCGGTGGTGGCGAGCAGGCGTCCGTACTCCTGCGCGCCCCAGCGGTGGTCGAGCCCGAGCTCGGCGAACGCCCGGTTGAACGCGGGCCGGTGCCCGTCGCGCTCGGTGTCGGCGAGCGTCCCGTCGACGTCGAGGATGACTGCGGACAGCACGAAACGATGCTCAGTGCTCGCCGACGGATAGCACCCGATTCGTCTGGCCACCCTGAACCGCTGGCCAGCGCCATGATCACCGGTTCGGAAGCGTT
>JAKDLE010000325.1 GCA_030453005.1 Pseudonocardia sp.
GGCGAGCCGGTCCGCCAGGCTCGTCCGGCCCCGCTCGGGTTCCTCCCGGACCGGGGTCCGGACCGGCGGCGACGCGACGGAACGCGATGGGGACGACGCGACGGCTGCCGGAGACCGCCGTGACACCGCGGCGCGCGGCGCCAGTGAACGGCGGACAGTCTCGCGCGAGGGCACCCCGAACAGCGGCACGACCAGCATCCCGGCGAACGCCCCGACCACAGCGCCCATCCACAGGTGGCTCGACGACCCGGCGGGCGTGCTCGCGGTGAGCAGGGCGACGGCCAGGGTGGGGACCCAGAAGGCCTTCGACGGCCACGCCGGGCCGCGGCGCAGCGCGAGTCGGGCCTGCACGGCCACGAACGCGGCCGTGACGACCGGCAGCAGCACCAGCGTCACCAACGCGACGCCGAACAGCACCGGGTTGCCGGGGTCGAACGCCGCCGCGACGCTGCCCCGGCCGAGGTAGGCGCCCTGGGAGCCGACCACGAGGTCGGCGAAGGGCACCCCGGGCAGCGGTTCGGCGAGCTCCTGCAGCGCGTCGCGGTCGAGCCCGGAACGCTCCGGGCCGCCCGCCGCCCGACGCAGGACGGTGCCCGTGGTGACGAACGCCAGCCACGGCAGCAGGCCCGCGAACAGCACCCCGATCCCCGTCAGGGCGGCGCCCCGCCCCACGCCGTAGTGGGAGCCGATGCGCTTGCGCACCAGGGCGACGACCACGGCCCCGACGGCGGGCAGCAGTCCCACCCCGACGCCGAGGAGCGTCACGGCCCACGCCCAGCTGCTCGGCGCGACGTCGCCGCCGATCACGGCCCGCAACGCGGTCAGCAGCGCGGCGACCAGCGTCGTCAGTCCGTCCACGCCGCCCTCCCCGTCGTCGATGCCGCCCGGCCCCGGGGGCGGACCTCACCCACTATGGCATCACCGGGGTACGCGGCGCCGCCGCAGGCTCAGGCTCGCACGCGGGTCACGGCGTCGGGCGCAGCGCGTAGCGCGGCGAGGTCGGCGAACCCGGCCAGGGCGAGGGTGAGGTCCAGCTCGGCGAGCACGCTGCGCACGACGTGGCGCACCCCGTCCTGCCCGCCGAGCGCCAGGCCGTAGGCGTAGGGACGGCCCAGCAGCACGGCGTCGGCGCCCAGTGCGAGCGCGACGGCGGCGTCCGCGCCGGTGCGGACGCCGGAGTCGAACAGCACCGCCGCCCGCCCGTCGACGGCGCCGACGATGCCGGGCAGCGCGTCGAGCGCCCCGATGGCGCGGTCGACCTGGCGCCCGCCGTGGTTGGACACCACGATCCCGTCCATCCCCGCGTCGAGGGCGCCCAGGGCGTCGTCGACGTGCTGGACGCCCTTGAGCAGGATCGGCCCGTCCCAGTGCTCACGGATGAGGTCGAGGCGGTCCCAGCGCAGCGCGGTGCCGGTGAACATCGGCACCCACCGGCCCACGGCGGCCATCAGGTCGTCCTCCGGGGCCTTCGCCAAGCCGGCGCGGAACGCCGGGTCGGAGAACGGGATCGCGGTGCCGACGCCGCGCAGGAACGGCAGGTAGGAGCCGTCCAGGTCGGCCGGGCGCCAACCCAGCGTCCAGGTGTCGAGCGTGACGACCAGCGTGGTGTAGCCCGCCGCCCGCGCCCGCTGCAGCAGGCTGACGGTGACCTCGTCCTCGGTGGGCCAGTAGAGCTGGAACCAGCGCGATCCGTCCCCGGACGCCTCGGCGACCTCCTCGATCGTGTACGACGCCGCCGTCGAGAGCACCATCGGCACGCCCAGCTCGGCGGCCGCGCGCGCCACCGCGAGCTCACCGTCGGCGTGCAGGATCGACAGCACCCCGATCGGCGCGAGGAGTAGCGGTGCGGGCATCCGCGTGTCGAGCACGGTGGTGGACCAGTCGCGCACCGTGGTGTCGCGCAGCATCCGCGGCACGAACCCGTGACCGTCGAACGCGGCCCGGTTGGCGCGCATGGTGGCCCCCGAACCCGCTCCGCCCGCGATGTACCCGAACGGTCCGTCCGTCAGGACGGCGCGGGCCGCGTCCTCGAGCGCGCAGGGGTCGGTCGGGTACCTCGGCGTCTCGTCGCCGAGCCCGCGCAGGTAGATCTCGGCGGCGTAGGAGGAGAAGGGGACGGTCATGGCCGGAATGTACGGCCCGTCACAGCACGTTGCCGAAGACATGGGCCTCACCCGCACCGACGGACCGCTGTCCCCGCGCGCGCCGCACAGCGTCAACTACGCGATCGACGGGCCGCCGCACAAGCTGCTGATGCACCCCTTCCCCCGCCGCGTGCGCGCCGAGTTCGCCGGGCGCACGATCCTCGACACCCGCCGCGGCGCGCTGCTGCACGAGACGGCGCTGCTCCCCCGCCTCTACGTCCCCGAGTCCGACCTCGACCGGGACGCCTTCGTCGGCTCCGACCACACCACGCACTGCCCGTTCAAGGGCGACGCCACCTACCTCTCGCTGCGCGTCGGGGACCGGACCGTCGAGAACGCGCTGTGGACCTACCCCGACCCGGTGCCGGCCGCGGAGTGGCTGACCGGCTACGCCTGCCTGTACTGGGACGCGGCCGACGCCTGGTTCGACGAGGACGAGCAGGTCCACGCCCACCTCACCGACCCCTACACCCGCGTCGACGTCCGGCCGACCAGTCGGCACGTGCAGGTGTTCGCGGGCGACGTGCTGGTGGCCGAGTCGCACGACCCGATGCGGCTCGACGAGACCGGCCTCCCGCCGCGCTGGTACCTCTCCCCCGACGACGTGCGGGTACCCCTGGAGCCGAGCGGGACATCGCAGCGCTGCCCGTACAAGGGCCGGTCGAGCTACTGGAGCATCCGGCTGGCCGACGGCCGCGAGATCACCGACGCGGTGTGGGGCTACCCGGACCCGCTGCCGGAGTCGAGCCGGATCGCCGGGCGCCTGAGCTTCGACCACGACGACCTGCGCACCCTGGTCGACGGCGAACCCGCGACGTGATCACCGTCTGCGGTACAGGACGCTCACCCGTGACGCTGTGGTACCGCGCCCGCTGATCACGGGGCCAGCTCATGTAACGATGTTCGCTCCGGCAAGCTCCGCTCAGCCGTCGTCCACCAACAGGGCCTCCAGCGCCGGCATCGCGGCGGCCAGGGTGGCGCACTGACCCGGGTCGAGCCGGGTGAGCCTGCGGGCGACCAGCGCGTTGCGGTGGGTGCGCACCTCGTCGAGCCGGACGGCGCCGTGCTCGGACAGCGTGATGAGGACCCCCCGGGCGTCCTGCGGGTCGACGGAGCGGACCACCAGGCCGTGGTCGGCCAGCGCGGAGAGCACCCTGCTCATCGTGGGTGCGGTGACGGCCTCGCGCCGGGCGAGCTCGGAGAGCCGCAGGGGGCCGTGCTGCTCGACCGTGACCAGCGCGGAGAGCTGCAGCGGGGGGATCGACTCGCGGCCGTCGATGCGGATGCGCCGGTTGAGCCGTCCGACGGCGAGCCGCAGACGGGCGGCCAGCTCGGTGAGCTCGTCGTGCCCTGTCGAGGTCCCGGCCGACTGCGTGACGTGGGACCGCGCGTTCATCCCCACATCTTGGCAGCCTCACACCTTGCGCAGCCGGATGCCCGTCACGGAGTGGTCGGGGCCCTTGCGCAGCACCAGGCTGGCCCGCCCGCGGGTGGGCAGGATGTTGCGTTCCAGGTTCGGGCCGTTGATCTCCGCCCAGATGTGCTCGGCGCGGGCGATGGCCTCGTCCTCGGCGAGGGCGGCGTAGCGGCGGAAGTAGGACTCCGGGTCGCGGAACGCGGTCTTCCGCAGCCGCAGGAACCGGTCGACGTACCACCGGCGGATGTCCTCGGTGGCCGCGTCGACGTAGACGGAGAAGTCGATGAAGTCGCTCACGGCCAGCGCCGCGCGGCCCGGCCGGGGCGACGGCGGGGGCGCCGCGGGCTGCAGCACGTTGAGCCCCTCCAGCAGGAGGATGTCGGGGCGGCGCACGGTGAGCCGCCGGTCGGCCACGATGTCGTAGACCAGGTGGGAGTACACCGGCGCCGTCACCTCGGCGCGTCCCGCCTTCACCTCGGTGACGAACCGCAGCAGCGCCCGCCGGTCGTAGCTCTCGGGGAAGCCCTTGCGCTGCATCAGGTCGCGGCGCTCCAGCTCGGCGTTGGGATGCAGGAACCCGTCGGTGGTGACGAGCGCCACGCGCGGATGCTGCGGCCGGCGGGCGAGCAGCAGCTGCAGCAGCCGCGCCGTGGTGGACTTCCCGACCGAGACCGACCCCGCCACCCCGATGACGAACGGCGTCCGCGCGTTCTGCGCGCCCAGGAAGGTGCGGTAGGCGCGGTAGAGCCGCCCGGCCTCCTGCACGTGCAGGGTCAGCAGCCGCGACAGTGGCAGGTACACCTCGCGCACCTCGGCGAGGTCCACCTCGTCACCGAGACTGCGGACCTTGTCGAGCTCCCCGGCCGTCAACGGCAGCGGTGAGGACTCCGCCAGCTTCGCCCAGGACGCCCGGTCGAAGTCGACGAACGGCGAGGACGCCTCGCGCACGCTGCGGCTGCCGTTCATGACCCGTCAACCTAGGTCCCGTGGGGCCCGCAGGCAGGTGGAGGTGACGCGCGGCTCACCGGCGTGGGTACCCCGCCTACACTGAGCCCGCCGAGACCGAGGAGC
>JAKDLE010000014.1 GCA_030453005.1 Pseudonocardia sp.
CTGAGCACATATCAGCACGAGGCCGGCCCCGGCCGGTGGGCGGTGGGTGGGCAGGTCGACCCGGCGGAGGTGGCGTGGGAGCGAGGGCGCGAGTCGGCCGTCGCTGCCTCTCGGCCGGTGATCGCCGACTACGCGGCCCGACACCTGACGGTGCGGCCGGAGATCGTGGACAGCCTGTACTGCACGACCGTCCCGAACCTGGGCGACGGCGTCGAGTTCCGGCGCAACGGGCCGTTCCTCGCTGTGTACGGCGACAACCTGATGAAGTTCGCGCCGGTGCTCGGCGAGGCACTCGCGGAAGCGGCGGTGTCGGGCACGACACCCTCTGTCGCGTCGATGGCCCAAGATCGAACGTGACACGCTTCGTGACACGACATCGAGCCACCCAGCGACGCCGACGACACTGCTGAACCATGGCCCGCGACCATCGACGCAGGTGAGAGCCGTAGGGCACTGCTCCGAGTTCCCTCATAACCCGTCAGGTGTGGGCTCGAACCCCACCCGCCCCACCGCTGACCTGCGATGATGTGGGTGAGATCTGGCTTACTCGGCTCTTCGAGACGTCAGGACTTCGTGTCATGGGCGGATCGTCCAGTGCCTTCGACTCGAACTCGCGAGGGGCTCACTGTTCTCGCACGACCGGCCAAGGGCGCGGCGCTCGTCGATCCGGTCGTGCGGCCGGGGATATCCTTGGTTCATGAGTGCTGCCCGGGACGAACTTCGTGAGCTCGTCGAGCAGCTGCCGGACGACGAGGTGCCGGTGGTGCTCGCCGAGGTTCGTCGGCATGTCGTGCCGTCAGCGGCACGGCCGTGGCCACCGGCGTTCTTCGGCGCGGGCGAGGCGAGTCGGTCGGACGTCGCGGAGCGGGCCGAGGAGATCCTGGGCGAGGGTTTCGGCCGTCCGGCGTGATCCTCTGCGATACCGGGCCGATCGTGGCCGCGGCCCTCGGTGGCGACGACCACCATTACGAGTGCGTGGAGTTGTTCACCGGCCTGCACCTGGCCAACCGGCGGCTGCTGGTTCCGGGCACGGTCGCGGCGGAGGTTGGCTACCTGCTGAATCGGGAGGCTGGCGCCCGCGTCGAGGCGCTGTTCCTGACCGCGTTGGCCGACGGTGACTTCACGCCGGTCGATCTCCCGGGCGAGGACTACCGGCGCGCCGCAGAGCTGGTGACGACGTACGCAGACCTTCCCCTGGGCACGACCGACGCGACCGTGGTCGCGCTCGCCGAGCGCCTGGGAGTCACGGAGATCGCCACCCTGGACCGGCGCCACTTCACCGTGGTCCGGCCGCGGCACGTGCCAGCCCTGACCCTGCTTCCTTGACACGACTTGTGACGCTGTTGCGCACGCGGCTCGCCCAAGATCGAACGTGACACGGTTCGTGACACGAAATCGAGCTACCCAGCGACGCGACGCTCCTGAACCGTGGTCTGCGACCATCGACGCAGGTGAGATCCGTAGGACGCTCGACCGAGTTCCCTCATGACTACCCGTCAGGTCGTGGGTTCGAACCCCAGCCGCCCCTCCGTTTTCGCAGGTCACGCGGGCGGCGCGCTACGAGGAGCGTCTCGCGAAAGCGCAGGAGGGGATCAGCTGCCCGGAGACGACCGGGACGTCAGCGCAACGGGAGGTAGCGGACCTGGCCCTCCCACTCGCCCTCGGTGCTGCACTCGGCCACCAGCAGGATCTCCTCGATCGCCATCGCGATCGGGACGCTGGTACCGATCTCGAACACGCCCGGCATCGGCAGGCCCGCCGCGACCCGCTGGTAGGCGAAGCCGGCCATGGTCGCAACATCGTGGGTCAACAGAAGCCGAATCTCCGCAGCGGCCCAAGCCAGAATCGCGGGATCATCCGCACCGCGCAGCCCAGCCCCGCATCCTGCACGCGTAGAACGTCGATTCCCCGGTTGAGCCGTTGCAGACCTCGGACAAGCTTGTTGTTCAGGTTCTCGTCGGCGGCGAGCAACAGCAACGTCTGGCTCCGTCAGCCGCTGCGTCGAGCAAGCAGCCGATCCCTGATGCCCACAGGATCAGACCGCGCCTCGTTATCCGCACGCACCTGCATAGCCACCCGTGCTCTCGCACGCAGGTAGAAAGTGATCACCGCGTAGATGTCGGCTAGATCGACCGACGGGTACTGCTGCGCGATCTCCTCAGCGGTAGCGCCGCCGTCGAACGCGGCCACCACGGTGTCCAGGGTGACGCGGGTAGCGCCGACTCGAACGACCCCGTCCCGACCGGCCAGCAACGGCATGGGCTCGGGCGCAACATCCAGCGTCACAGGCAACCACCTCCGTCGCGAGGATACCGGGTTCTGCGAGCATGCAGACCTCGGTGAAGACCGTCGACGGGACCAGCAGCGGTCCGGGATGGTTGGCCAGGAAGTCGCGGCAGCGTTCGTGGTGGTTCGTCGCGGTCGTTGAGCAGGGCCACGATCGGGCCGGTGTCGACGACGATCACGCGCCGGCTCCACCGCCGGTGGTGTCGTCGCGCAGGATGTCTTCGGAGCGTTCGGCCAGGTCGTGCTCTGCGGAGAGCGTGCCAGTGCTGGCGAACTGCCGAGGGGCTGCTGGCATGGGCCGGTCGAGGCTGGCGCGGAGAATCTGCTCCAGCGCGGGGAGCCGGGTCTCGGGGACGGCATCCAGTAGTCGGTGCACGTCCTCTCGACTGGTCATGCGACGAGTGTCTCACGCTGGAACGTCGTTGACGTGAAGTGCGTCGGTGCCTGCGCCGACGTACGGCGAAGGCGGCGACGTGACCGACATTCTCGGCTCGACTGCATGGACGCGCAGCCGGCGGTGGGACAGCACCCGCCACCCAGTCACCCGGCCCCGCTCCGCGGGATCGAGCCCGACGGCCAGAGGAGCGCGAGATGAGGCCCGCTTCGGTCGGGAGCGCGCCCGAGGCGTGCCTGGCTCAAGATCCAACGCGACGCCGTTCGTGACACGATATTGCGCAGCCCAACGACGTTGACGACGCTGCGCACACACGGTGCGGACCATCGACGCAGGTGAGAGCCGTAGGGCACGACTCCACGTTCCCTCATAACTCGTCAGGTCGTGCGTTCGAGCCCCACCCGCCCCACTTCTTGCTGGTTGTCGCTCTGCGCAGCGATCATCGGCGCTTGGGTTGCACCTGGGTTGGTCCTCGTCGGGTGACGGCAGGGTGTGAGAGGTCGAGCCGTCGAGGCGACACGGTCTCGGAAGTAGCGACTGAGGTCGTCGTAGGTCCGCATCTCTACTCACGGACAGGCGATCTTGATCTGCTCATCGACGTCTAGCCCGGGCATGGCTACTTCGACATGACCTCTGGCCCGCCGTGTCCGTCGACGTGCCGCGGCTCGGGCAGGACATCGATCTCATCCTCGCTGAATTGCCGGGTCGACCAGCCGCGTTCCCGGGCCGCGGTCTCGAACGCTGTGCGGGCAGCGGGGACGGTGCGGCGACCGGCGCGGGGTGAACAGATCGGGGTCGTCCGTCGGCCGGGACGTCAGGTGTCGCGCGGTCAGCGCGGCTCCTCCCGCCAAGGGCGTGAGACCCGACATCGACGTATCCACTACGCCGCCGCGGTTGCGATCTGTTCGACGAGTGGGATGTCGAGATTGCTGTCGAAGTAGTGGTGGACAAGGCCGTCGCGCGTTCGGGCGGCAAAGGGCACGCCGGGGTGCGCGGCGCGGAGTTCTGGGCTGACGTGCTTGGCGGCTTCTCTGACGATCTCGACGAGCATGGTCAGGGCCAGCCGGAGCAGCTCGTCGTCGTCGAGATCCGCACGCTGCTTGTTCCTGGCTGGTGACGATCGCGGTGGGGTGCTGGTCGCTACGGTGGTGTCATGAGTGCCGAGTGGGACGAGCTGCGCCGGCGGGTCGAGCGGTTGCCCGAGGAGGACGTGCCTGCGGCGCCTGCCGCCGATGTGCGTCGACACCTGAGCGGGGAGAGGACGAGCCGTTGAGCCGCTTCCGTGCCTCGGCGCCCCTGACCACGACGTGGTCCCACTTCGACTTCACGACGGAGGGAGCGGTCGCGACGGTCAGCCTGAACCGCCCGGACAAGCTCAACCCGCTCACGTTCGAGTCCTACTCCGACCTGCGTGACCTCCTGATCGAGCTGCCCCACCACGAGGGCGTCAAGGTACTGGTGATCCAGGGCGAGGGCCGCGGCTTCTGCGGCGGGGGCGACGTCAACGAGATCATCGGCGAGCTGCTGACGATGCAGGCTGCCGACCTGATGCGCTTCACGAAGATGACCGGCGACGTCATCCGGGCGATGCGCGAATGCCCGATCCCGATCATCGTGAAGATCCAGGGCATCGCGGCGGGGGCAGGCTCGGTGATCGCCCTGGCCGCCGACTTCCGGATCGTGGGCGCCTCCGGGCGGTTCGCGTTCCTGTTCACCAAGGTCGGGCTCTCCGGCGGCGACATGGGCGCGGCTTACCTGCTGCCGCGCGTCGTCGGGCTCGGCCGGGCCACCCAGTTGCTCATGCTCGGGGACACGATCGACGCCCGCACCGCCGACCGCTACGGGCTGGTGTCGGAGCTGGTGCCCGACGAGGAGCTCGACGACGCCGTGGCCGCCCTCGCGCAGCGGCTCGCCACCGGCCCGACCCTGGCCTTCGCGCAGACGAAGTCGCTGCTGACCCGCGAGCTCGACATGCCCCTTTCGGCGGCGATGGAGCTCGACGCGATGACCCAGGCCCTGCTCATGACGACCGACGACCACGCCGAGTTCCACGCGGCGTTCAACGAGCGCCGGCCGCCCGCATGGAAGGGCCGGTAGTCGTGAACGTCGGCGCGCTCCGCTCCGACGAGGAGCGCACTACCGACACGACCGTCCGCGACGACGTGCAGAGCGGGTTCGCGCCGCAGGTGTCCGAGGCGGCGAACACGCGTCGGCGATGATCCACCGCTGAGGGGGTCTCCCGCTCGGGATCGGGTTCCCCGGGTCGCGAGCCCGTCACGTCGGAGGCCTGTTCGCCTCGCTCATCGACGACGACCCGGCCGCCTGTGTCACCGGGATCGTCCTGCGGGCCGTCGCCGAGGGGCCTGGGTTCTCCACCATCATTCCGCCGTTCGGGCCGCTGGCCTGCGTCGACCCTATGGGGTCGTCGACGCCGGTTGCGGCCGGTGCACGACGTGCCCGGTCCCGGCCTGGGTGCCGGGTGCGTAACAGGGCGGCGGGGACGGGCGAAGACCAGAGTAGTCCACTCGACCGAACGGAGTAGCCATGCGTCGTCCCGCGCTCGCCGTCCTCGCCCTGGCCATGCTCGCGCTGACCGGTTGCAGCAACCAACCGGTCGAGTCGACCCCGGTCGCCGCGCCGACGTCGAGCGGGCCGTCGTACACCACGACGACGAGCGCACCAGCAACGCCGGATGAGCTGTATCTCGCTGATTTCCTGGACACGCCCGGTCTGTCGAGCACCATGGGCGACGCGGAGCTCATCAGCCTCGGACGGCAGGTGTGCGACGTGATGTCCTACCAGGAGTACCCGCGCGAGCAGCTCATCGCCGAGCTCGGCGCGTCGAAGTTCGGGCCGGACGTGACGGAGGTGATGGTGGACGCCGCGAACCTCAACCTGTGCCCGCAGTACAGCTTCCCGTCGGCCCGTGCGCCCGCCGTAGCGCCTCCGGCACCTGCAGAGCCGGAGATGACGGTCAGCCAGGGGAACGCGCTCGACCAGGCTTCGAGTTACCTCAGCTACACGGCCTTCTCCCGCACCGGGCTCATCGACCAGCTGGAGTACGAGGGCTACACGAACGACGACGCCACGTTCGCAGTGGATCACGTCACCGTCGACTGGATGGTACAGGCGGAGAAGAAGGCCGCGAGCTACCTGGACTACACGTCCTTCTCGCGCTCTGGCTTGATCGACCAGCTGGAGTACGAGGGGTTCACCTCCGAGCAGGCCGAGCACGGCGTCGACTCTGTTGGGCTGTGACCGTCGGGTCCTGAACGACGACGAACGCCCCGCCGCGGGCGCGGCGCTCGTCGATGCGGCCGCGCGGCCGGGACATCCTCGGTTCATGTGAGCTCGTCGAGCAACTGCCGGACGACGAGGTGCCGGTGGTGCTCGCCGAGGTTCGTCGGCATGCCGCTCCGGTGACGACACGGCCGGGCCGCCGGGCCTTCATCGGTGCGGGCGAGGCGAGTCGGTCCGACGTCGCGGAGCGGGCGGAGGGCGAGGTTCGGCCGTCCGGGGTGGTCGCGCCGCGCAGTCGGCGATGAATGCCGGCCCTTCCTTGGGCACGACCGGCGCGACCGTGGTCGAAGCAGGCGGGTCTTGCCGATCCCGGGCCCGCGCACGAGGATCACCACGTGCCAGCCTTCGGCTCGTCACGCGCCGTGCACGTCGTCGGCGACCACGGCGTCCCCGCCGACGAAGCGGCCGAACGTCCGAATCCGCCGCAGCAGCGGCATCGCCGCACGACCCGAGCTCGACGGGACCCGCGCGACGCTCGCCGCGCTGGTGCCCGAGTGGCGCCGGGCCGGGGAGCAGCTCTACCGGGCCTCGCCGATGGAGTTGGGCGAAGCGCTCCTGCGGTTGCTGTCGTCCATCGCAGGCACCCGGGGCTCCGTCCTCGTGCTGGAGGACCTGCACTGGGCCGATCTCGACACCGTCGCCGTGCTGGAGTACGTCGGCGACAACATCGGGTCGGTCCCGGTGCTCTGCGTCGCGACGGTGCGCTCCGACGCGACGACGCCTGCGTTGCGCGTCGCGCGCGAGCTGGCCGCACGCCGCAGCGCGGACCTGCACGAGCTGCGTCGCCTCTCACCGGCGGAGCAGGCGCGGATGACGCGGCTGTGCCTGGGGACCAAGGCACCGCCGGACGTGGTCGATGACATCGTCGCACGGTTCTCCGACGGGCTGCCGTTCCTCGTCGAGGAGCTGCTGGCCTCGGCCGTACCTGGTGCGAGCTCGGGTGTGGTGGTCCCGGAGCGGTTCGCCGACCTGGTGGCGCGCCAGCTCGCGCTGCTCCCCGAGGACGCGGCCCGCGTCCTGATCGAGGCCGCGGTGCTCGGCCCGCGGATCCTCGTCGACGTCCTGCCTGTCGTCACCGGCGCGTCGGTCGTGGACCCGGACGAGCCGCGGCTGTTCGGGTTCCGCCACGCCCTGACCCGGGACGCCCTGCTGGCCCAGGTGCTGCCGGTTCGAGCGTCTCGACATCTCCCGCCGGGCGCTCGCGGCGCTCGAGGCCTACGACCCCGAGCCGTCGGGCTCGCTGTGCGAGGTGGCGGCCTCGCTGGCGGAGTCCGTCGGCGACGGTGCGGTCGCCGCGCGGATCCTGCTGCTGGCCGCTCGGCGGGCCGCCGCCCGCGGCGCTGTCCAGTGCCGAGTCGATGCTGGAGCGGGCCTGGGACTGGGCGGCAGGCCACCAGCACGCCCGGGTGGCGATCGGCGGCCTGCTGATGGAGGTGCTGACCGATGCGGGCGGCATCGACCGGGCGTTGCAGATCGGCGAACAGCTGCGGGCGGAGCCGCTGGCGCCGCTCGACGCCGCCTGCGTCGAGCTCGGCGTGGCCCGGGCTGCGGCCGGAGGCAGCCGCTGGCAGGTCGCGCTGTCGGCGCTCGACCGGGTGCGCCGCACCGCCCCCGCGCTCGGTCCCCTTGCCGACGGCGTCGAGGCGGAGGTCGCGTTCAACCGCGACCGGCTCGACGAGGCGGCGTCGCTGGCCGCGTCGTCCCTGGCCTTCGCCGAGTCCGACGGGCGTCCGGAGCTGGCGTGCCGCGCCCTGCAGGTGCTCGGCGCCTGCGCCCGGTTCGAGGGCGACCTGGACGCCGCCGAGCGCGCCTACGACCGCGTCGTCGCGATCAGCCGCGAGCACGGCCTGTCGACCTGGCGGGTCCGCGGCGCGGTCGAGCGGGCGTCGCTGGACGTCTGGCGCTTCCATTCGGCGACGCGGGTGCACGCCGCGCGGGTCGAGGCCGTGGCCGCCGGCGCGCTCGTCATGGTCGCGCACCTGGACAGCTTCCTGGCGTGGATCAGCCGCGACCGGTGGGAGGCCGCCGACGCCGACGCCGCCGCCGCCCGCTGTACCGAGTACGCCCGGCGGTTCGGTCTGGCCCCCCTCGTGGCGATGGCGACGACGGCCCGGGCGTGCGCAGCCGCGCAGCGGGGCGACCGCGAGGCGCTGGAGCTGCGGATCGCCGAGGCGCTGGCCGCCGACCCGGGCAACGCCGACGCCATGGCGCTCGTCGCCGCCGCGCGTACCACGCTCGCGCTGCGCCGCGACGACCTCGCCCGCGCGTTCGCCGAGCTGGATCTCTGCATGAGACATCTGCGGCGCGCGCCCAAGTGCCCGACCCCGGAGCGCGGGCTGTGGGCGCTGCTGTGCGCGGTCCAGGATCGCGATCCCGCGGGCGCGCTGGCCGAGCTGGCTGCGGGCAGCGGCGCGATGCACGCCATGAACGTCACCTACCGGCACTACGCCGAGGCCGTGATGCACGGCCGCGCAGGCGACGCGGCCGCGGCCGCACGGCACGTCGCGCTCGCGGACGGCGCCGGGCCGCCGGCGTGGCACCAGCACCACGCGCGCCGGGTCATCGCCGAGCGGGCACTGGCCGACGGGTGGGGCGACCCGGTTGCGTGGCTGCGGGCCGGGCGCGCGTACTTCGAGGCCCGCGGCAACGACCAGATCGCCGCCGGCTGCCGCGCGCTGCTGGCCAGGGCGGGTACACCGGTCCCGCGGCGGCCCAGCCACGACGGGGTCCCGGCGGAGCTGGCGGTCCGCGGCGTCACCGCGCGCGAGCTGGAGGTGCTGGAGCTGCTCGGCGAGGCCAGGGCCACGCGCGAGATCGCGACGCGGCTGTTCATCTCGCCCAAGACGGTCGAGCGGCACGTGGCCAACCTGGCGACCAAGCTCGACCTCGCCGGCCGGGCCGCCCTCGTCGCGTTCGCCGCCTCCCATCCGTCCTCCTGAATGGGGGCGGGGGCGCCGCCGGATGGGGGCGTTCCCGACGAGCCGGGAGGCGTGGGGCCGCATCGTTGCACTCGTTCGATCCGCAACTGTGGAGCGGGTCCTCGGTGAGGTGCCGCCGGCTGCTGGTCGGGATCACCGCCGTCGAGCTGGATGACGACGGCCTGGTCACCGACGTCCGGTCAGTGTATGACTCCCGGCAGCTCGCGTCCGGCCGCAGGTCCGCGGCGGTCGCACCGTAAGCAACCCGCACTTTCCGATGAAGGAGGACGACATGAACGATCCGAACCCCGCAAGGGCCACCAAGATCGCCGGAGACATCGTCGACAGCCTGAAGGACGTCATCCGGCGCCGCCAGGTCACCATCGACGAGTTCCGCGAGACCATCGACTACGTCGGCAGCGTGGTGCGCGGCGACAGCAACGTCGAAGGGCCCTTCTTCGTCGCGGACGCGCCGCTGCTCGACCCAGGCGGCGTGCTGCCTATGCGTCCCGGGGAGCCCGGCGAGCAGCTGCTGTTCAGTGGCAGCGTCCGATCCACGGACGGGTGCCCGCTCGCGTCCGCGATGGTGGACATCTGGCAGGCGGACGACGCGGGCCTGTACTCGCAGTTCGCCCCCGACATTCCGCAGTGGAACCTGCGGGGCCGGATCCGGACGGACGCCGACGGCCGGTTCGCGTTCCGGACCGTCGTCCCGGCCGCCTACGACATCCCGGGCCTGCCCCACACCGCCCGCCTGCTCGGGATCCTCGGTATGGAGCCCCACCGTCCGGCCCACGTGCACGTGAAGATCGCGGCAGACGACCATCGGGACCTCACGACGCAGGTGTACTTCGCAGGCGACCCCTGGCTCGAGCGCGACGTGGTGGGCGCCGCGAAGCCCTCGCTCGTCACGCAGTTGCAGGACAGTGCCGACACCGCGACGGATCGGGAGTGCGCCTTCGACTTCGTGCTCACCCCGACCCGCCGCGGCGCGGCCGAGGCGGTCTGACCGGAGGACGTCGGGGGCCTAGATTGATCACAGCCGGTCGACCGACCGGGTCTCTGAGATCAAGGGGGGACGATCCATGAAGGTCGTGGTCGTCGGCGCCGGATTGGCGGGGCTCTCCGTCGCACGCGAGCTCCAACGGGCCGGAGCCGAGGTGGTCGTCCTCGAAGCCCGTGACCGGGTCGGCGGCCGGGTCGAGAGCGGCGAGATCGAGGGCCACCCGATCGAGCTCGGCGGCACCTGGATCGGCGAGGGGCACTCCGGGATGCACCGGCTCGTCGACGAGCTCGGGCTGGAGACCTTCCGTACCTGGAACGACGAGGGCAGGACGCTCATCCAGCTCGGCAGCAGGCGCGCACTCGTCGACGGCACCAAGGGCGCCGTCCCGCGGCTCAACCCGGTCGCGCTCGCCGATCTCGCCCAGGGCCTGGCCCGCTTCGGCCGGCTCGCTCGGGGCGTCGACCCGGCCCGGCCGTGGGCGCACCCGAAGGCGCACCGGCTCGACAGCCAGACCTTCGAGACCTGGATCCGGCGCAACCTGCGCACCCCGAGCGGGCGCGCCTACTTCCGGGTCGCGACCGAGGCGGTCTTCGCCGCGGACGCGGACGACCTCTCCCTGCTGCACGCGCTCTTCTACGCGGTCAGCAACGCCGACCTCGAGACCCTCCTCGCCGTCGACCGCGGCGCCCAGCAGGACCGCGTCGTCGGTGGCTCGGTTCTCGTGGCCCACCGGCTCGCCGACGGCCTCGACGTCCGGTTGTCGACCCCGGTCGTCTCGGTGGCCCACGACGACGCAGGCGTCACGGTGACCACCCGCGACGGCGGGACCTTCGCCGCCGACCGG
Source organism: Pseudonocardia sp. (assembly GCA_030453005.1). GTDB lineage: Bacteria > Actinomycetota > Actinomycetes > Mycobacteriales > Pseudonocardiaceae > Pseudonocardia. The sequence goes on from JAKDLE010000014.1 coordinate 10,749, forward strand.
GTCGTCGTCGCCATCCCACCGACGCTCGCCGGACGTCTGCGGTACGACCCGGTGCTGCCCGCCTGGCGCGACCAACTCACGCAGAAGCTCCCGGCGGGCACCGTCGCCAAGACGTTCGCGGCCTACCCGGCGCCGTTCTGGCGGGAGCAGGGCCTCAACGGCCAGGTGGCCTGCGACACCGGCCCGGTGAAGATCACCTTCGACGTCTCCCCGCCGGACGGCGGGATCGGCATCCTCCTCGGCTTCGTCGAGGGCGGTGAGGCGCGGCGCTGGCAGCGGCTCCCCGAGGCCGAGCGCCGCCGGGCCGTGATCGACTCCCTCGTCCGCTACCTCGGTCCGCAGGCGGCCCACCCGAGCGCCTACGTGGAGAAGGACTGGAGCGCCGAGGAGTTCACCCGCGGCTGCTACGGCGCCCACTTCGCGCCCGGCGTGTGGACCGGTTACGGCGACGTGCTGCGTCCCCCGGTCGGCCTCATCCACTGGGCAGGCGCCGAGTACGCCGTGGAGTGGAACGGCTACATGGAGGGCGCCGTCCGGTCGGGAGGCGCTACCGCACAGCAGATCGTCGGGCGAGAGGCCTCGACGAGCAGGGGCGCGTCGGCGGCGCCGCTCACGCCACGTGTCGGAGTCGGACACCGCTCAGGTTCATGACCGCGAGCCCGACCCGGTCGCGCGCCCGCACCGACAGGGTGTGGGGGCCGGGCGCCAACTCGATCCGGCCCAGTGGCAGCCACGGCGAGGTGCTCGTCCAGGCGCCGGTGTTCCAGACGGTGGCGACCAGCTCCTCGCCCGATCCGACCCCGACGGTGTAGGTGCTCCCGGCCGACTCCTCGGGACAGGCGTATCTGATCTCGACCGCGTACGTCCCGCCCTCGGCCACCTGCAGGTCCCAGGCCGGGTGCTCGGCCGGATCGGTCCAGTCGATGAGCACCGGCCGCCTGCCGACGTCCTCGACGCAGCGCAGGGACCGCCCGACCAGGATCGCCGCCGCGGCCGACAGGTCGATTGCGTCGACGGGGTGCGGCGCGGCGACGGTCGCCTGCGTGCACCACGCCTCCGGCCACTCGCGCATCCACGAACAGGCGTCGGGGGAGACGGGGTAGCGCACCCGGTTCCAGGTGAAGGGCCCGTCGTCGACCGGGAGGTACGCGCCGCGCTCGAACCGGGCGAGCGGGGAGAGGAAGTCGTCGTAGCAGTAGAGGACCACTGCGTGCGGGTCGGCGAAACCCCGCATCCGGTGGATCAGCCCGGTGAACGTGCTGAACAGGGTCCCTGCGAAGGTGCGGGCGGCGGCCGCCACGAGCTGGGTGAGCAGCGCGTCGACCGCTTCACCCTCCCGGGGCAGACCTGCCACCAGTTCGCGGACGCCTGCGTCCTCACGCAGGTGCCGATCGAGGAACACGGTGTGGCGGAAGTGCTGCTGGATCGGGCCGAAGATCTCCTCGCCTGCCGCACCGTCGGTGCAGATCACCAGCGGGTCGTCCCGGTCCATGCGGGACGCGAGGTTGCTCACGATCTCCCGACCGGTGACCGTGGCGGCGCGGGAGATCCGCCGTCGGGCCAGCTCGTTGACGACGAAGTCGCCGCGGCGGAGGTGGACGGCGTTGTAGGCGCCGAGGCCTGCCGTGATCCGGTCGGCGGCGTCGACGTACGGCTGCTTCGGGCGGACGCGTCGCATCAGGTCGACCACGTCTCGTCGGCGCTCGTCGTCGAGGTAGAAGCACGACGAGTAGTTGCCGAGGCCCTGCGTCGTGATGTGCAGGTCCCGGCCCTCCTCGTACCGGGGCCCGATCGCGTAGGCGTGGCTGCGCCCGTTGCGGAAGTCGGCGAAGCGAGCGTCGTCGAGGGGCGGGATCGCGTCCAGGCAGACCACCGAGTCGTAGATCGGCTCCCACTCCCAGCAGGCGGCCTCCGGTTCGGAGATCCAGGTCCGCAGCAGGTGCTCGTCGGACCAGCGGACCGGGATGTCGAACAGCTCGGGGACCACCATCGGGTCGGGGACCCGGTGGTCGTCGGGGTCGACCGGGTGTCTGCGCGGCATGCGGAAGCGGTAGGGCGTCAGCACGCGGCCGGTCAGGTGGGCCAGCACGATGGCGATGTCGAGCGACATCCTGTTGTTGCTGTAGCCCGAGTAGTAGCCGGGGACGAACAGCCGCCGGACGTCGGTCACGATCGTGGCGTGATCGCGTCCGCCGGGGCTGTCAGGTCGGCGATGACCGACGGCGGGAAGCGCTCGGGACGTCCGTCGAAGCCGTGCTGCGCGTAGGGCCCGTCCCGGTCGACGTAGTGGAGGAAGACCTGGCCCATCGTGTACCCGGTGAACGGCTCCCGCCAGTGGTCGGTGGCGCACCCGAGGTACACGGCGCCGTCACCGGAGTCCATGTCGACGCGATCGTCCGCCCCGAGGCAGAGGCTGGCGTCGCCGCCGACCCGGCCGAGATGGATCGAGACGCTGACCTCGCAGGCGTGCCGGTCGCGGTGGCGGATGAAGCCGTCGCCCCGGAAGTAGAGGCGGGCGTAGCTGTAGGTCGGGACCAGGTGGCACCCGGCGATCGCCTCGATCTTGGGTCGCAGATCGAGCAGGAGGGCGTCGGTCCACGCCGAACCGCCGACGCTGGCCGCGGTCGGGACGTGGTTGTCGCGGAAGGCTTCGCCCCGCCACTGATGGAGCAGCATCGTCGTCCAGAGCACCCGCGCGAGCATCGGCTCGACCAGGCCCTTGCTGGCGACGTATCCCCGGTCATGCAACTCCGGATTCATCGCGCCGACGCTAGCACCGGCCCCTGGGGGCTTCCAGCGGCCGTGGCTCAGCAGCGTGAGGCGGTCGGCGACCTCGGCGCGGTCGAGCTCGCCGTCGGAGTCGGCGGTCAGCCAGCCCGGCAGCGGCGGGTGCCACCAGGGGGCGTGCACGATCAGGCCGTGCGGGTTGAGCTGGCCTGCGACGTACCCGAGGGACGACCGGGCCAGCACGAGCACGTCGGCGGTGGCGAAGTCGTCGAGAACCTCCTTGGGGTCCGCGTTCGCCACCACCTCGACGTTCGGCACCGCGTCGAACTCCTCGAGGGCGAGCTCGGCCGGGTCGATCGTGCCCGGCTCGTCGAGGCGGAAGTAGATGCCGGGCGTGCCGGGCTGGAGCGTGACCGCCCGCGGCGGCACCTCGGTGTGCACGCGGACCACGAACGGCAGGCCCTGTCGCTCGAGCTCGTCGACCAGGGTGGCGAGGACCCGGAGGTAGTAGCTGTTGGGGAGCAGGCGCTCGTCCCGGTCGGGGCGTCCGGTGAAGCTGTTGTCACCACGCCGGAGGTGAACGCACACCCGGAGGGGTCCGGAGGGTCGATGGTGCCGGTAGGGGCTGACCTCGCGGAGCCGCGAGCACGCCGCCGGCACGTCGTCGGTGTAGCCGAACGGGGTGCAGGAGGACAGCAGCCGGGGCCGCCCGGTCGCGACGGCCCGCTGACGGTGCAGTTCGACGATCTCCTTGTTCAGGCCGTGGATCGCGACGGTCTCGCAGTGCTCCGTGTCGAAGTCGTCCGAGGGCAGCGTGAAGAACGCGTTGAACCGGTCGGCGAAGCCCGGCTCCAGGTTCCCGGTGAGCAGTGGCATGAGGCCCTGGTAGCCCACGCGTTCGAGCGGGGTGTGCACGTACTTGACGCCGAGACCGCGCGCCAGCGCCCACAACCCGTAGATGCGCTGCAGCTGGGACCCCACGCCGTCGCTGCTCGAGCTGTCGTAGGTGACGGCGAGCTCGCCCGCGGGCGTCTCCGATCGCGGCCCGGTGCTCTGCACGACGGCGAGCCTCCCACAAGATCGCCCGTCCTGGTCCTCCAGATGACAGACTCCCCGTCGTGACGGCGCAGGAGACCTCGACGCTGACGCCGATGAGACTGCCTTGACCC